>NZ_JAESPJ010000042.1:0-5835 GCF_016806945.1 Capnocytophaga genosp. AHN8471 | reverse complement strand
TTTATGTGGGCGTTTGCAAAACACCCTTACATAACATACTACAAAAGCTATTGATAATCAGAGTAATCAACTTTGCCAAAGGTCGTAGCACGACGAGCAATTAAAACTTTGGCAAAGTGTAGCGACGCAAAAGTGATTTTGAGACTTTTTGGACAGCGCCTTTATAATTTCTTTGATACTTTTGAAATTATCCTTTTAAAAGTAAACGTACGAAATTTTAAACCAGAACTTTTATTATAGTCTTATCTTACCAAGATAAATACAAAGGAGCATATTCTTTTAAAGTAGCTTTAAAATTTAAAGAAAAAGAAT
Source organism: Capnocytophaga genosp. AHN8471 (assembly GCF_016806945.1). NCBI lineage: Bacteria > Pseudomonadati > Bacteroidota > Flavobacteriia > Flavobacteriales > Flavobacteriaceae > Capnocytophaga > Capnocytophaga genosp. AHN8471. The sequence continues at coordinate 5,523 of NZ_JAESPJ010000042.1, read as the reverse complement.
TAATTTTAATGTATCTTATCGTTTTAACGCATTCTCTTTTCTGATTGAAAAAACTAATCTTAATGTAATATTTACCGTATTTTTTTATTCTAATAAAAGATGTAAAAAGAATTTTCACAAATTCTTTAAAGTATTTTTCTTCTTTTGGAGAGGAAAGTGATAAATCTAATATTTCTTTTGCTTCATCAATATCTATTTGTATTTCAAAGGAATTTAATATTATTGAAAAGAAAATGTTATTAGGTTTATTATAATGTAACTTTAAATAATTTTCACAGCTTATAGTGTCTGTTACGAAATATTTATTCTTCAAAATTGAAGGTAAGTTCAGAGAATAAAGTACTTCATCTATTATCTCTATTTGATTTACAATTTCTTTTGAATATCTCATCATAAAGTTATATACTTAAAGTTGTAATACATTTTTTATCTTTTACCCCTTTATGAAATACTAATTTTTCTATTCTATTTTTCTTAATATTTTTTCTTTATTTTTATTTTTTAGTATAATATCAGGTATAATTTCTTGATGCGTATTGTATACATAGAAAACATAATCATACTTTTTACGCCTTTCGAGATTAGTTGCTATCAATATGAAACGTAAAGGGTAGAAAAATGTTTCTCTCTGTCTTAGTTCTTTAACTTTGTATTCAGAGATCTGTTCCTCTTTGTAAATATAAGCAACGTTCTTACCTAAGACAGCAATTTTTCCTGCATTTTGAGTATAAATTGTGTCTTTACTTTGTGCACCTACACAAAGATAGAAAAAAGGAAGTAATATTAAAAATAAAATCCTCATATTTTTTTCATTTACTACTTGATAACCAAAAAGGATTGTAAAATGGATATCTGAACATAGGGAGTCTCATATTAGTAGAATCATATGCTCCAATACGGTATTTCCATACGTCATATCTAAAGATATTCTCTCTTCCTATCACATAGGAATCTACTTTTTGTACAAAACCAGCTGTTACAATATCACTTGGACTATGTGATTCTATGTAATCTGCCTTTACACTATTAGGGTGAGTATGAAATCTTCCTATTGCACTATTAGGCTTAGTTGATGGAGTATGAAAATCTTTTCCTCTTCCTGATGAAGGATCTATTAAAACATCATCATTAGTAATCCAACCACCAAATTCCTTTTCCCTTGCAAAAGATCGTTGAGAAGCCGTACTGATTTTTCTATATTGTTTATAACTCCATTCTCCTCCTTCCTTTTTATATTGATTATAAGAATTTTTCATCTGGAGATTATATAAACCATAAGAAATTACCCCTCCTATAATTCCTGAGTAAAAAGCATTTTCAAAACTTTCTCCATATAGAATTGAGTTTGTAAAGCTACCACTCATACCTCCAGCAAAGGCTCCTCCAAACCCTCCAATATAAGATCCTATTGCTCCTCCAACAAATCCACTTATCATTCCATTTAAAAATCCTTTAAAGACATTATTTCCTCCCATTGCTGAAAATCCAGCTCCTGAAATACCACCTCCTACAGCTCCTCCTATTGAAGCACCTAATAATGCACCATTAGAAGATAAAGATCCTAGTCCTATAGCAGAAGCTACAGAACCTCCCACATAAGCACTTAAAGCACCTATAGCTGCACCTCCTAATATATAGCCCCAATTATCAGAATAATTCCATTTTATAGGATTAGCTTCCCCATTATTAGCTATTGTTCCTCCAGTATAAGCTCCTATCAAAGCTGCCGCTCCAACTACCCACCATAAAAATTCCCCATTCTCATCCACATACACCAGCGGGTTATTCAAACAATATCCATACCTATTAAAGTTTTGGGTGTTAAAAGGGTCTTGTACAAAGTTATCGGGTTGTAAGAAACGGTGTAGCGCAGGGGCATACAAACGCCCGTTCATATGAATTAAACCTACGCTTGCCAAATGCTCGTGCCCTGTATAATCGCGGTCAAGTAGTAAGTTTTCTAACTTATTGCCGTTGCCGTCAGTGATGCTTAACACTTTGCCCCAGGCATCAAAGTGCCTTGCTTAGTTAGTGTCTATAATATTTCAATGTACTTAAGTCACGATGCAGAGGTACAAAATATTTTTCAATCTACATATTCATTTACATATATATCATCATTATAAAATGAATGTAAATTAGTGCCGCAAAAAGGACAGAAATGAATTTGTATTGAAACTACTTCTGAAAAATCGAAAACCTCATATATATCTATAAAGATAAAAAAACGTCTTCGTTTGTTAATTTGTATAATCTTCTTTAGTCTTTCTTCTTTTTTGATGGGAAAATATTCAATTTCTTTTTTCGAATATCTTTCAGCAAATTTTACAATTCTAATCTTAGGAGCTTGTTGATCTCTAAGAGAATAATAATTTTTAAATAAATCACAACAAAATTCTTTCTCTTTTTTCTTTTTTAATCTTGTTTTGAAGAAATTAAACATAACTTATAAATATTTTATTTATTAAACAATTTTATAAAAGTAGGAACGTATTTAGGTTGTATTTGGTATTCGTAACCATTCACTGTGCCATGTTCTCCATTATATTTTATTATATTTCCTCCCTCTATCATTTGCTTTAAAGTAAATCTTGATATCGTAACCTTTACAAGACTTCCTCCATTTTTGATATAAGAACGGGCATATTCAGCATTATCAGTCATAAACAAAGGACTTCCTTTACCTTCACTACCTGTAGTACCTCTATACAGCGTTACATTATCGCCCATAGGGTCTGGCGTAAAATCGTAGTCAGAATTAAATTCTAATGCATTTAACTCTCTATTCAATCTTATACCATCTTTTAGTAGTTTTCTGTTTACTATATAATTTCCAGCCATTGCGGAAATTGCCCCTACAGCAGCTCCTGTACCACTTCCTGAAAGTGCACTTTTCCAAGCAGCTTCTAAATTTCCTGTTTGCACAAAACCACCAATAAATCCTCCTGCAAATCCACCTGCAGCTCCAGAAGCAAAACCAAGTACAGCTGATTTAAGCAAAGGATTTGTTATGTTGTAATTACCTAATACTACATTAGAAACTTTTCCAATAGCACCTCCTACTAAGCCTCCTATGGCACCTGATAGTAGACCTACTCCCATTCCTTGCAATACCTTGCCTCCTCCACCAGGTAAAATAGAGAATCCAGCTCCTGAGATTAAACCGCTTGCTGCACCACCTATCATTGAGGAAACTAATGATGTTCCTCCTGCAACAGCTCCACCAAGAGCAGCACCAACACCTCCTGAAAGTCCTCCAATGAGAGCCCCTCCACCAAGACCGATCCAAGTAGCTCTACTATAATCCCATTTAAATGGGTTAAATTCCCCATTATTTGCCTGGACAGATCCCATATAAGCACCTACTGCAGCTCCTATAATTACAGGAATCCAAAAGAATTCCCCATCCTGATCTACATACACCAGCGGATTATTCAAGCAATACCCATACCTATTAAAATTCTGGGTGTTAAAAGGGTCTTGTACAAAGTTATCGGGTTGTAAGAAACGGTGTAAGGCTGGGTCGTATAAGCGAGCATTCATATTGATAAGTCCTACACTCAATAAATGTTCGTGCCCTGTATAGCCTCGGTCTAACAATATACCTTCCGCAGGGACAGTGGTTTTCCCTTCAGCATTCCAATAACTTGTGATATTACCCCAAGCATCAAAGTGCCGTCTCTCTACTGCATTACCTGCATTATCGGTGATAAGGGTGATACTACCCAAATAGTCGCGATGCAAGTATAGGTATTTTTCACTATCATCAGTAACTGAGAGCACTGCAGGTGCAGTATAGGCATCACCACCTAAGTAAATATAGAATTGTGTTAGCCCTGTAGTACGGTCGTGCTTGATTTCAAAAGTACCATCGTGATTATAATGTTTAACATAACGGCGTTTTTGTTTTTCAGGGTCTGTATTGCCGTAGTACATCGCGGCTCTGCTCTCAAAAGCATCATATTCAAAGCTAATGCGTTCTTTGTCTTTTACATATATCTGATCAGGGGCTTTAAAAGCGTTATACCTTACAATAGGTAAAGGGTATTTTTCTAAATGGGTTTCACCTGCTTCGTTGGTGGTGAGCTTTTGCTGTTGGTAGCCATTACGCGTGTATTCATAGGTACCTATGACACTGTTTTCGGTAATGCGACCGCGTTCGTCGTAGCTATGGGTTTGCGGCGGAGTATTGGCATCGCCCCAAGCCGTAAGGCGATCTAAATTATCATAACTAAAATCCTCTTGTTTACCCCAAAAGCTGTATTGACGGCTGTCTAATAGTCCTTTTTGAGGGTTAAACTGCCACGTAAGTGCGCCTATAGCCTTGTCCTCATTTTGTAGCAGCTGACTTACAGGGAAACCTTTGTCGTAGGTATACTTCTCTTTTACATTGCCTTTATGACTTATGAGGGGTTGTCCATAAGGGTTTTCACTACTGAGTTTCCAAAGAGTTACACCCTTGTCGTCCTTCATTTCCACGAGTTCACCATTTTGATAGCGGTATTGCACCATTGCACTCGCGCGTTTGCCTGCTGCCTCTGCGGTGGTCATTTCCTTTTGTACCCGACCGAAAAAGGTCGTATGTATAGGCTTTGGTGTGAAGGTAAGTTCAGAGAATAGAGCACTTCGTCTATTATCTTTATTTGATTTACAATTTCTTTTGAATGTCTCATTATAAAGTTATATCCTTAAAAAAGAAATATTTATTTGTATTACTGTCTTTTATGTCAAATGAAATACAAAAATAAACATTATTTAGTTTATAATTAGATATATATTTAATGGCTTTTTCTATACTTCTTAATACATAATCTACCTCGCTTTCTCCTTTTTTTCTATTATAACTCCAATTGTCATAATTATATTCAAAATAACCATTATTATTAATATTGACTACATCTCCTCCCAAAACAGCAATTCTACTCTTTAGACACTCTTCTAAAATCTCTAAGGCATCATTTTTTGAAAAAGATTTTTGTATTGTCCCATATACAGGAGCTCCTTTTTTTAGTAGTGCTATTAATTTATCTGTTAATTCCATGTTATTTACTATTAGGACGAAAAAATCTATGATTAATCATTCCATCACGTTCTTTTATAAATTCAAAATATCCTTCTTTTCCTCTGTAACTTCCTGGTATTTTTAATATTGGAACTATAACACCATCTTTCCCTTTTAGAGGAGTTACAACCCCATCCATTTGAAAAGCTTTAACATTCTCAGGAAAGCTATGAAAAGCATCAGATGTATTAAACATATTTCCTAATACTCTATCTGAATACCAAGTCCCCTTAAAAAAATCATTCCTTTTTCCTGTCCAAGGATTTACATCATATCCTCTTGCATACTGAAATCCTTGCACAACCCCTAAAGCCGAACCTAATGCCAAACCATAGCCAGCTCCTTTAACACCATCTTTTAAAGCTTGATCAAAATCTTTAGTATATGCAAAAGAAATTCCTGCTGAAAGAAGAAAACCAGAAGCTGCATTACTAGTACTATTTATCAATACATTTTTAAGA
>NZ_JAESPJ010000041.1:0-51135 GCF_016806945.1 Capnocytophaga genosp. AHN8471 | reverse complement strand
AAAACTTTTCGGACAGGCTCTTTTCTATTTAGTAACACTATTTTTGTTATCTTACTTCTTTAAAACACATCACCTTCTTTGAGTTTTTCAGCGTTTTCAGCAAGTTGTAATTCATCAATAAGGCGTTGAACATCTCCATTGATAACATTCTGTAAATCATAGAGAGTAAGCCCGATACGATGATCAGTTACGCGACCTTGAGGATAATTATAAGTGCGTATTTTAGCTGAACGGTCACCACTGGATACCATTGACTTACGGCGAGCAGAATCAGCTTCCATTTTTTTAGCAAGTTCTAATTCGTAGAGGCGAGAACGTAATACTTTCAATGCTTTTTCAAGGTTTTTGTGTTGAGATTTTTCATCTTGGCAACGCACCTCTATACCTGTAGGAATATGCTGGAGTTGAATAGCAGAATAAGTAGTATTCACCGACTGTCCGCCAGGGCCTGTAGAGGTTGTACGAATAATATTTACATCTGCCATATTGAGTTCTACATCAAACTCTTCAGCCTCTGGTAATACCATTACAGTAGCAGCTGAAGTATGTACACGCCCTTGTGTTTCAGTTTGAGGAACGCGCTGTACACGGTGTACTCCTGCTTCAAACTTTAAAGTACCATATACATTATCACCTGTAACTTCAAAAATAATCTCTTTGTAGCCCCCTGCAGTTCCTTCATTGAAATCCATTACCGAAGTACTCCAGCCTTTGCTTTGGCAATATTTAGTATACATACGATAAAGGTCGCCAGCAAAGATAGAAGCCTCATCTCCACCTGTGCCAGCACGTATTTCCATTACAGCATTCTTCGCATCTTCAGGGTCTTTAGGAATCAACATATATTTGATTTCTTCCTCTAATTGAGGTAAGCGTTCTTTGCTTTCTTCTAATTGTAACTTAGCCATCTCCACCATTTCAGCATCACTACCATCGGCAATAATTTCTTCAGCTTCAACAAGATTGCCAGTTACATTGATGTACTCTTCTCGTTTATCCATCAACTCTTTTAGATCTTTATACTCCTTATTAAGCTGAATGTAACGTTTTTGGTCGGCAATCACATCAGGTTGGATAATCAAATCCGATACCTCATCAAAGCGTTGTTTAACAATGTTTAGTTTATCAAGCATTTTATTCTGAATAATCTTTTTGAGGGCGCAAAGGTAGCAATTAATTAGCTAATTAGCAAATTACAGAATTATCATAACAAAAAATCTCTTAAAAAAATTTTAATATTTAGAAAATAAAATGTACCTTTGTAGCGTTTTTTAAAAGAAGATTATTTTAACTAATACAAACAAAATGAGTTATAGAATTGAAAAAGACACTTTGGGTGAAGTGAAGGTGCCAGCCGATAAATATTGGGGAGCACAAACAGAACGTTCACGCAACAACTTCAAAATCGGTGCACCCGCTTCTATGCCGATTGAAATTATCCGCGGCTTTGCCTATCTTAAAAAAGCTGCTGCCTATGCTAACTTCGATTTAGGCGTACTTTCAGCCGAAAAACGCGATGCTATTGCTCAAGTTTGTGACGAGATTCTCGAAGGCAAACTTGATGACCAATTCCCATTGGTAATTTGGCAAACCGGTTCAGGTACTCAATCTAATATGAATGTGAATGAGGTTATAGCCAATCGTGCTCAAGTGTTAGCTGGCAAACAAATAGGAGAAGGAGACCCCGTGTTAAAGGCTAATGATGATGTGAATAAATCACAATCGTCTAACGATACTTTCCCTACAGGTATGCATATTGCTTGCTACAAAATGGTAGTTGAAAAAACTATTCCTGGGGTTCAAAAACTACGCGATACCCTTGCCGCTAAAGCTGAAGCCTTTAAAGATGTAGTAAAGATAGGTCGTACACACCTTATGGATGCTACACCACTTACTTTAGGACAAGAACTTTCAGGCTATGTAGCTCAGCTTGATCACGCTATTCGCGCTATCAAAAATACTTTAGCACACCTCTCAGAACTCGCTTTAGGTGGAACTGCTGTAGGTACAGGGCTCAACACTCCTAAAGGTTATGATGTGAAAGTAGCTGAGTATATTGCTAAATTCACCGGTCTACCTTTTGTAACCGCTCCTAACAAATTTGAAGCTTTAGCTTCTCACGACGCTATTGTAGAAAGCCACGGTGCCCTCAAGCAATTGGCTGTATCATTAAACAAGATTGCAAACGACATTCGTATGATGGCTTCAGGTCCTCGTTCTGGTATTGGTGAAATTCTCATCCCTGCTAACGAACCAGGTAGTTCTATTATGCCCGGTAAAGTAAATCCTACCCAATGTGAAGCGATGACAATGGTAGCAGCACAAGTAATGGGTAACGATGTAGCTATTTCAGTAGGTGGTACTCAAGGTCATTACGAATTGAATGTATTTAAACCATTAATGGCTTCTAACTTCCTTAAATCAGCTGAGTTGTTAGGTGATGTTTGTGTATCGTTTGAAGAACATTGCGCAAGTGGTATCGAACCTAATTACAAACGTATTAAAGAATTAGTAGACAACTCGTTGATGCTCGTCACAGCTCTTAATACTAAAATAGGTTATTACAAAGCTGCCGAAATTGCTCAAACAGCTCACCGCAATGGTACAACCCTCAAAGAAGAGGCTGTACGCCTTGGTTATGTTACTCCTGAGGACTTTGATAAATGGGTGCGCCCTGAAGATATGGTAGGAAGCCTTAAATAATTAATAAGTAATAACTTATGTAACAAATAGAGGGTATCTGGAAACAACTTTTTAGATACCCTTTTCTTTTAATACACATTTTAAAACTATATTTTTATGCTGAAAAGAAATCTATTTTTATGGCTGTTTACTATAGCTATATCGTTCGGGGTTACTGCTCAAAACTACGAGTGGAAAGAAGCTCAAAGTGGCGGGTACACTTATAAATATGTTACCCACGATCCTACCAATGCAAGGTTTTATACCTTGAAAAATGGGCTTACAGTAATCCTAAGTCCTACTAATAAAGAACCCCGCATTCAGTGTTATGTAGCCGTGAAGGCTGGTAGTAAAACTGATCCTGCTACTCATACAGGACTTGCACATTATTTAGAGCATTTGCTCTTTAAGGGAACTGATAAATACGGTTCTCTTGATTGGAACAAAGAAAAGGTACAATTAGACAAAATTGATGCCCTTTATGAAGAGTACAATCACACCAAAGACCCTGCTAAACGTAAGGTTATTTATAAGAAAATTGATTCAGTATCGGGGGTAGCTAGCAAGTATGCAATTGCTAATGAGTACGACAAGATGATGACTGCTATGGGAGCACAAGGTACTAATGCGTTTACTTCTTTTGAGAAAACTGTTTATACTGATGATGTACCAGCAAATGCTATCAATAAGTATATTGCTGTACAATCTGAACGTTTTCGCAATCCTGTGCTTCGTATTTTCCATACCGAATTAGAAGCTGTATATGAAGAAAAAAATCGCTCTTTGGATAGCGATAATAGTGAAGTATTTGAAACTCTTTTCTCTGAGTTGTTCAAAAAACACAATTATGGCTTGCAAACTACTATTGGTACGGTAGAACATTTAAAAAATCCTTCATTAAAAGAAATTCGCAAGTACTTCCAAACCTATTATGTACCTAATAATATGGCAGTAATATTGGCTGGTGATTTCAATCCTGATAAAGCTATTGCCGAAATTGATAAGGCTTTTAGCTATATGCAACCTAAACCTGTACCTCAATATACTTTTGAGAAAGAAGCACCTATCACTGCCCCTATCATCAAAAAAGTAGTAGGTCCTGATGCTGAAAGTGTTTCTATAGCATTCCGTTTGCCAGGTAACCAAGATAAAGATGCTCTATTAGCTGATTTAGTAGGTGAAATCCTTACCAATGGCAATGCTGGGCTCATCGATTTGAATCTTGTAAAGAAACAAAAATTACTAAAAGCTAGTGCCTTTGCTTATACACTTATAGATTATGGAGTACTATATCTATCAGGAGCTCCTTTACAAGGACAGTCATTAGAACAAGTAAAAGATCTTATGTTAGGACAAATAGAAAACCTTAAAAAAGGTAATTTTGATGATGATCTCATCCCTTCTATTATCAACAATTTGAAAAAACAAACGATTCAAGCAACTGAATCTTATAGCAATCGTGCTAATATGTTGATGGCAGCTTTTACTGATAATCTCAACTGGAAAGACCAAGTAGCTTATGTAAATAATCTTTCTAAACTTACTAAAGCCGATATTGTCGCTTTTGCTAATAAATACTTAGGTAATAACTATGTGGCTATTTATAAAGAGAAAGGACAACGCACCAATGTAGAAAAAATTGAAAAACCTGCTATTACTCCTGTTGAAACTAATTCCGATAAACAATCAGCTTTTGTGAAAATGATCAACGAGATGCCAAGTACTCCGGTAGCTCCTGTATTCTTAAATTACAGTAAAGATTTACAAAAAGGTAAATTAGGTAATGCCGAAGTATTGTATGTACAAAATAAAGATAATGAGTTGTATCGTTTGAGTTTCCGCTACAAAATAGGTTCAGCTAATGATTTGAAAATGCCTATAGCAGCCCAATACATCCAATTTTTAGGAACTGATAAGAAATCAGCTGAACAAATTTCAAAAGAATTTTATAAGATAGCATCCAGCTTCCAAATCTCTACAGAAGAAGAATATACTTATGTATCAATAGAAGGTTTACAAGAGAATTTTGAAGCTGCTGTTAAACTTTACGAAGATTTAGTTCTCAATGCTCAACCAGATGAGCAAGTATTACAAGCACTTAAAGCTCGTGTTGCTAAATCACGTGTAGATGTAAAAGCTAATCGTGGAGCTATTATGCAAGCACTTACTAATTATGCTCTTTATGGTTCTAAAAATAAGGTGAACAATGTACTTTCTAATGCCGAAATTAATACGATTAGTGCAAAGGAATTGGTAGATAGAGTTAAAAATTTGAATAATGTAGAGCAAACCGTTATTTATTATGGACCTGCTACACTTTCAGAACTTACAACTAAACTAAAACCTTTACATAAAGTACCTACTAAGTTCGCTAAAGTAGCTCCTAAAAAAGAGTTTAAACAAGTAGAACAGACTAAAAACCAAGTACTTTTTACTGATTATGAAATGGTACAAGCTGAAACACGCTGGGTGCGCAATACTGTTCCTTTCAACCCTGCTGAAAGTACTGTAATTAGTGCATTCAATAACTATTTTGGTGGAGGTATGGGGTCTTTGGTATTCCAAACCATTCGCGAAAGCAAAGCGTTGGCATATAGTACTTATGGTTATTATGCTTCACCAAGAAAGAAAACTGATAAATACTATGTGCTTGCCTATGTAGGTTCGCAAGCTGACAAATTTAAAGAAGCTGTTGAGGCTATGAATGAACTGCTCAATACAATGCCTGAATTACCAGCTAATCTCGAATTAGCCAAGCTACAAATCAAACAAGAAATAGAAACTGAGCGTATTACTCAAGATGGTATCATTTATAGTTATTTAGCAGCAAAAGAATTAGGTCTTAAGGATGATATACGCAAGCAAGTATATCAAAATATAGATGGTATTACAATGAAAGAGATAAAAACTTTCCACGATAAATACCTTTCCAAAAAGCCTTATACTTATGTGATTTTAGCTTCTGAAAAGAAACTTTCAAAAGATGAACTTCAAAAAATAGGAGATTTCAAAAAACTCTCCTTAGAAGAACTCTTCGGATACTAAAAATAAAAACGAGGCTCATCAAAAAAGGTGAGCCTCATTTTTTTGTTATTTTCTTCAGTTTTTACTTTTTCATAGCTTCTTTGATATGAGCTACTTCAGCTCCTATATCACCTGCCCCTACAGCTAATAATAATTGAGGACGTTTCTTGAGTAGAAGAGGAATAAGTTCAGTTTTGCTTACTAAAGTTTTTTTAGAAGTAGTTATTTTCTCTAATAAAACTTGTGAAGTAATCCCCTCTATAGGTAATTCACGTGCAGGATAGATATCTAATAGTATCACCTCATCAAATTGTGATAGACTTTTTGCAAAATCATTCATAAAATCACGTGTACGAGTGAAAAGGTGAGGTTGAAAAACAATAGTTTTAGGAGTATTAGGATACATTTCAGTTACTGCTTGATATAGAGCATTGATTTCGGAAGGGTGATGGGCATAATCATCAATGAAAACAAAGTCTTTTTCTTTAATGATATATGAAAAACGACGTTTTACCCCTCTAAAAGTAGCTAAGTGAGGCAACAATTTTTCAGGAGCAATTCCTGCTTTTACAGCCATGGCAATAGCTGCCAAAGCATTGAGTAAGTTGTGTCGCCCTGGTTTCATAAAGGTAATATCTTTATAAATACCTCCTGCATATTTGAAATCAAAATGATAAATACCATATACAATATGAATGTTTTGGAAACTGTAATCAGAATTATCTTCTAAACCATACGTTTCACCAGCTATGTTTAGTCCGTTGCGTACAATGAGACTGCCTCCAGGTTTAATTTTTCCAGCAAACTCGTGAAATCCTTCTATAAGATGTTGCTCATCACCATAAATATCGAGGTGATCAGCGTCCATAGAGGTAATACAAGCAATGTTAGGTGAAAGTCGCAAAAATGAACGGTCAAACTCATCGGCTTCAACTACTGTATATTCACTACCTTTGAGTACCAAATTACTATTGAAATTTTCGGCTATACCTCCTAAAAAAGCACTTACCGAAGCTCCACTTTCTACCATAATATGGGCTAAAATACTTGATGTTGTAGTTTTACCGTGAGTACCTGCAACAGCTAAACAAAAGGAGTTTTTAGTAATGAAGCCTAACACTTCTGATCGTTTTACTACTTGATAGCCATTATCTTGAAAAAATGTCAGTTCCTTATGATCTTTAGGAATAGCAGGAGTATAAACCACCAGAGTAGTTGTAGTATTTTTGAATGAAGCAGGTATAGCTTCTACCTCATCGGTAAAATGTACTTTTATACCCTCTTTTTCAAGCATTTCAGTAATATCAGTAGAGGTACGGTCATAACCAGCTACTACTTTACCATTGGCATTGAAATAACGTGCAAGGGCAGACATTCCTATGCCTCCAATACCTATAAAATAAACGTTTGTTATTGGTTGTAAATTCATAATTTCTTTGTTTCTAATAATTTACCATTTTTATAAGTGCTCACAGTGGTTTCTTTTATACTGCGATCTTCACATATTTTTTGAGAGATTACCCCTTTTTCATATAACTCTTTGCAGTTACCTTTTTCAGTAACATACCATTTTTCAGTTATTTTCCCTTCAGGGTCATATTTGGTAGTAGTTTTACTATTTATTTGTTCGAGTTTGAGTTTGCCATTTTGATAATACTCTTTGGTAGTGTTTTTAATAGTATTTACTTCTTTACTGGGGTTGCCATTCTTGTGATAATTAGTTACTATTTGGTCAGCGCCTTCTTTTAAATTAGTGTATATTTCTATTTTTTGAGCAATATTTCCAGCGTGGTCATACACCAATCCTTCTATAGCATTACCTTTGAAGATATTTTTTTTGCGTAATCTTCCTTCAGGAGTAAAAATATGAATTTCAGCAAGTTTTCCATTGTTAAAAATATAAGTAGAAGGAATGTTACGCTTTTTATTTACAAATTTACCTTCACCTACTAATTGACCACTATTACCTATTTCAAACTCGAAATGTTGTTCATTGTTATCAATGATGTAAGTACCTTTTTGTAAAGCTATCTTTCTCGTGATAAATGCCTGACGTATCATATCAGCATTGATAGCAGCTGAGTTACCTGATTTGAGATTGCGTTGTAATTGTTGATATATTTCATAGTTTGTATATTCTTTGATTTCTACAGTACCTTTTTTGAAATCATCACTTTTAGTATCTATAAATACAGAGGGTTTTAAGGTAGTTTGTGCTATAGAAAGCACTCCTCCTCCTAAGAGAGCTATAAAGGTTAAAAATTTAGTCATCTGTTATTTATTATTAAATCTACAATTTCTTTGGTTGCATTGGGTTGAGCTAACGCTTTAATATGAGATGAAAGATTTTGCTGTTGAGTTTCATCAGTTATCAAGTTGCTAAAAGTATCTGCAAATTTACTATCTAATTCATTTTCCTTTATTAAAATAGCAGCTTGTTTATCAGCTATAGCACGTGCATTTTTAGTTTGATGATCTTCGGCTACATTAGGTGAGGGAATAAATATTACTGGTTTGCCTACTACACATAATTCACTTACAGAACTTGCACCTGCTCGCGAAATAATTACATCGGCAACGGCATAAGCTTGTTCCATACGATCAATAAAAGCTAAAACGTGTACTTGTGAACTATTATACTTTTTGTATTCTTCATAGTAAAGTTTGCCACATTGCCATAGCACTTGCACCCCTAATTTTTCAAATAAAGGTAATTGAGCTTCCACTAACTGATTGATGCGTCGTGCTCCTAAACTTCCTCCTAATATCAAAAGTGTTTTTTGATGAGAATTAAGTTGGAAATACGATAAACCTTCTTCGCGATGTTGCTCTATATTTAGTAAACCTCCACGAATAGGATTACCCGTTTTTACGATTTTCTCTTTTGGAAAGGAAACTTCCATACCATCATAAGCAACACATATTTTCTTTGCCTTTTGGGCAAGCATCTTGTTGGTAATGCCTGCATAGGAATTTTGTTCTTGAATAAAAGTAGGGATTCCCATTTGTCCTGCTACTTTTACTACAGCTCCACTAGCAAATCCTCCTGTACCTATGACGGCATCAGGTTTAAAACGCTTGATGATTTGTCGAGATTTCCATAGACTATGGATAAACTTTAGTGGAAAAATCAAATTTTGCCAAGTGAGTTTACGTTGAATTCCTGAAATCCACAAACCTTCAATAGGATAACCGGCTTGAGGTACTTTTTGCATTTCCATACGATCTTTAGCCCCTACAAAAAGTATTTCGGCTTCAGGTAAACGTTTTTTTATTTCATCGGCAATAGCGATGGCAGGGAATATATGTCCGCCAGTACCACCTCCTGAGATAATAATTTTTTTCATAGAATTTAGTTATTTAGTTTTTAGTTCAATAACTGTGATTTCAGGCCATACTCCTAAACGACCAGGGAAAGCGTGATAACCAAAACCTCTATTTACATTCAGGTATTTACCATCCTCCTCATACATTCCTCCCCAATATTTGTAAATATATTGTGAAGGGCTCCATTTTAGCCACCCAGGTATTTCAATACCGCATTGCATCCCGTGTGTATGACCACTGAGAGTAAGTTGAATATCTTTATTTTCAGGTAACACAACCTCTTGCCAATGAGTTGGATCGTGACTCATTAATATTTTAAAATCTTCGGTATTTACACCTTCTATAGCCTTATTTAAATCACCATATTTAGAAAATCGACCGTGTCCCCAGTTTTCTACCCCTATTAAAGCTATTTTTTCGCCATTACGTTCTAAATAACAATGTTCGTTAAGCAATAGTTGCCATCCCATTTGTTTTTGTAATTGAAATAAATGCTCTAAATTTTGTTGTTTAGCTTCAGGAGTTTCCCAAGAGGAATAATCACCATAGTCGTGGTTACCCATAATAGAAAATACCCCATCAGGAGCTTGCAGAGTAGCAAAAAGTGATTTCCAATTGTGTACCTCATTTGCTAAATTATTCACCAAATCGCCAGTAAAAAGGATTACATCGCTTTTTTGTGAGTTGATAAGCTCTACTCCATAGCGTATTTTCTCATAGTTATCAAAGCTACCACAATGAATATCGGATATTTGAGTAATGCGATAGCCATCAAATGCTTTAGGGAGATTATCGAAATACAATGTGTATTTCCAAACTTTATAGTTATATTTTCCTTTGAAAATACTATAGAGGATAGAAGCAAAAGGAATAGCTGCCAATCCCCAACCTAAAGTACTTACAAACTTACGACGAGAAGGAATACGTGGTGTATTAGTAGGTTTGCGAAATATAGCTTTTATAAGTCGTGTAATATCTTCTAATAACAAAGGAAGAGTTACAAACAAACAGATAATAAGCCATGTAAGTAGCCCTGCAACAGCATATTGTTGAGGGGCACTCCATACAACTTTTCCTCTACAGAACCAATGGTACAACAAGTGAATTACCACTCCTATTGTGATGAGCCAAAATAGCCATTCTACCCAACGGGGAACTTTGAGTGTTTTTAAACTTCTACTTGCATAAAATGTTAGTAGAAAATAAATGATAAAAATACCAATAAGAATTATATAAACCATATTCATTTGTCAATTTACCAATTTGCTAATTGACAACAAACTGGCTAATTATTCATAATTTTTTTGATGTTTTCAACATTAGAAATAGGGCGTTTTGTTTCGTCTAAAAACGCCTCTGTTTTAAATGAGAAAGGCAAAGATGTACCCAAATCCTCAAAAACTGTACCTGAAAAGTGCACTTGGGTAAAACCAGCAACTTTTATCTGTATAATGCTCTGTCGATTGATACCACCCCCAGGCATAATTGTGGGTTGACCTGCAGCTATGCGGTTGAGTTCTTTAAGCAGTTCTAATCCTTCAATAGCTGATTTTTTACCTCCTGAGGTAAGAATACGTTCAACTCCCAAGCGTTTTAGGGTTTTAATTGCAGCAATGGGATCGGGGGCACAATCAAAAGCACGGTGATAGATAAATTCCATAGTACCTGCAGCTTCTTTGAGGCGTGCAGTACGTTCTTCATCAATTGTGTTATCGCGATGTAACACTCCTGTTACTACTCCTTGGCAACCTAATTCACGACAGAGATTGATGTCGCGTAACATCACATCAAACTCCTCATCGGTATAAGTAAAATTACCACTACGAGGACGTATCAGCACACAGTTACCGATAGAGAGTTCGTCCATTACTTTTTTAATTAATCCATAGCTGGGGGTTACCCCTCCTACACCTAATTCGCTACACAACTCTATACGGATAGCACCTGCTATTTCAGCATTTTTAGCCGACTCAAAAGAGCTGGCACATATTTCATAAATCATAGTCTTTGTTAATTTAGAGCGCAAATGTACAAAACAATTGATAATTAGCAATGAAGAATGAGTAATTAATATAAAAATATCCGAGAAAAGTATTATACTTCCTCGGATATTTATATTTGAAGATGTTTCTTTAGTTGTTAGTTTTGTTAAGATCTTCTAATACTGAATCAAAGAACAACAACATTTCGTGAGCGTGGTATTTGCCGTATTTGTTGAAAGTTGCTTGTGTTTTAGTATCAGGTTTCCAATCGAAAAAAGCGTGATTGGCGTCTCCTACTTGTATGTACTCTACTCTCTGACCAGCTTTGGCAAGAGCGCGTTCATAAGCCTTTACTTCTTCATCTTTGATGAGCATATCTTCTGAACCTCGCAATAACAATTGAGGTACAGCTCTTTTAGCAGCCTCGGGAATATTATTGATAGGAGCTATTTCGTTCAAAAAAGGATAGTTCTTAAACATAAAAGCAAGAGTTTCTGGACGAAAAACTCCATAACTAGGGGCAACAGCTTTGATAGCTTTAGCCAACTCATTACGCACTTGAGTTACTGTTTTTCCTTTAGGCATATAGGTAGGCATAAACTCATACACACCTTGTATTTTACCAAAACCTTTGTCACCTATACGTTCTACAAAGTTAGCTGCTGAGGCAGATAGATGTCCTCCCGCACTATCACCTGTAAGGAATAACTTACTGCTATCGCCTCCGTATTTAGCAGCGTTTTCAGCAATGTGTAACAAAGCTCCATACACATCTTCTATAATTTGGTGCAATTGAGTAGGAGTACTATCTCCGTCTAGTTTGTCTATCCAGCGATAATCAATGTTGAAAACCACATATCTGCCACTGTTTGCTAGTTCGCGTGCCAAACCTCTCATCACCGATTCAGTATTGGAGCTCCATCCACCTCCGTGGATAATTACAACACAAGGTAGGTTTTGCTTACCTTTAGGACTATATACATCGTATTTCAGCGGTTTTACTCCCGGTTTAGCATAAACAATATCTTGCACTACTTTCAGATTAGCTTCCGCTTTTTTAGGTACAAAACAAGCTCCTACATTCATATCTTTGTCTACTTTCACTTTGAACTCAGGTGTAGATTGTTCATAAAACATAGCCCCCCACTGTTCTGGTAAGGAGTAATAACCACTATCAAAAATATAGCCAGTGGCAGGGGTTGCTTTGAGTGTAAGAACCGTGCCTGCTTTTACCATTCCGTCCTTAGGTAAAGTAGGGCTAATAGTATACGAACCATTACGTGCCTCATCAGGCGTTACTTTGAATTTGTTTTGTGCTTGTAGCCCTATAACAAATAAGGTTATAGCACTGAATAGTATGTATTTTTTCATATCTGTTTATTTTAACTATAAAAACAATTCATTTACTTTCCCATATTCTGCCCATTGTATATCATACACTTCATCGGCGAGAGCTTTGTCGCTTACTACTTGCAATCCTTGAGCTTCGGCTTTGAGGGTTACCAGGTTGCCGATAGTAGTTTTAGCATTTAACTTATCGAGTAGAGTTTTTACGGTATTGAGAGATAGGTCATTAGCAAGCTGTCCTTGGAAAGGGAGTTCCATCCAGATAATCTCTTTAGCCTCTACATCTAAGATACCAAAGAGGAGTCCTTTTTGTAATGATTGAGCGATACGCACCTGATGAATCACGGTAGAAGGGTCATAGGCTACCCCTGTACGCTCAGATACTTTCATTTTATGCTTACTATCCATCCAACCTACTACTAAATTAGGAGATAGTGCCCCATTAGAATAAGCATTGCACACAAAACTTACGTATTTAGCTTTCTTTTGGCGCAAGATATTTACATCGATATTGATATACTCGGCAGTACCTACTTTATTAGGAATACTACGAATATCACCACTGTGCTGACACCCCGTAGCGGTAAGTTTACCAAAAAAGCACATCTCATTTTCCATTCTACATTCTTCGTCAAAGATAATATAGCAAGACAAGTCCATATCGAGATGCTGGGCAGGGAGGTCTTTACCCCATTGCATAAAGAGGCGTACTTCGTTGCCTTCTAAAGGAAATTTTGTCCCCATTAGGGTAGCATTGAAGTCTTGTATATTATTGCTTCTATCACCTATAGGCAAAGGGATATAATACAACTGTTTATCTATAAATATCGTTTTATGAGGATTGGGTTGTGTAGCGAACTTTCTGCGTATTGTCCACAAACAAAGGTCTTCTACAGCTGTTTTCATCTGAGCTAATTGCTCTTCGTTATAACCTAAATTTACCCATTGATTTTTAGGAGCATTTATATAATCGCCTGTAATGATTTTTACAGGGCGTGTACCCTGTGGTGTAAAGTAAAGATCAGCATAATTATTAAGGGTAAAGAGCAAACGTATAGGCACTTGGTCTATTACTTCTTTGAAGGCTACAATCGTATCTTCTGCACCCACCCATAACATAGTAGCGAATAGTGAACGCGCAAACTGAGAAGGGCGTTCTTTTAGATATTCTAAAACAGCATCGGTATCTACATTTAGGTAAGCCTGTTGAACCTTGCTTTGCCACACTTCGTATTTCTGATGATAGAAGGTGTCTAATAGTGTAGCAAGCTTTTCAAAGCCTTTTTTCTTGCTATACTCGGCTAAACGCAAGGCACGAATAAAGCGCACCCACATTTCGCGCTTAGGGTGCATTAATTCACAAGCCTTCTCAGCTGAAAGAGACAAATCATTTAGCCAACGTGCTACTCGGGCACATTCCTCACGAGAGTACTTGAGTTTGAGAGCTTGTTTTGCTTCAGCTTTAGTTTGCTCACTCTTATCTAATTGACGCATTATATGCTGGTTGTTTTTAGCATTTTTAGCAACAATTGTTTTAGGAGGGATTATCTGTAAGAAGCCTATTTTTTTATACCACAAATAGCGCAATATATTGGTAGGGGAGCTAAAACAAGCACCCGCTTCCGCCTCCTTGCCCTGAGCAATATAGTTATCTACTACCAAGACAAGTGTCTCCTTCATACCAATATGAGTCTCAGGAGCTACTGAAAAGTAAGGGAGTAGCAACTTAAAGGAATCGGACTGAGTCGCATCCAAGGCAGTTTTGGATCTTAGTAGGTTTTGGAAAAAGGTATCAGCTTCCGCTTCACGCCAAAGATCAAGGATTTTGAGTTTGCTACCTTGTCCTTGATATTCTATTCCTCCAAGTTCAAAAGGGGTACCACAGAAAGGACAACCATTATAACGCCACAAAGGGAAAGTACCATAAGGAATATAGTGTCCACAAGCTAAAAATCGCTCGTGTTTAGGTATGTAAGAATCGTTATATCTTTCATCTTCGTCTTGATAGTAATCGTAATAATAGCTAGAGTACTCATCATCATATTTTATCAGGTCTGGATACTGATTGTAGGAATCTGTGATAATATGATCTATCGCACTCTCGCCTGTAGGTACTTCCCAGTTTTTGATAAGAGGTGCCCAATTGAGATTGACATGAAGTACCTTTTTTATCACCTTGACAACAGACTGACGATACTCATTGGTAGTACCATTGATAGCATGCAAAAGGTCTTCAGTAACCCCAAAACCATGTTGGCGTAGGGCAGCTACTAGTTCCAAGGTACCTGGCAGTATGGCTCTTTGTGAGACCATAGTATCAGGAATATAAAGAGCGTTTTGCCTAAGGGCAACTTTTTGTATGTTGATTGTTTTTCCCATAGTATAAAATAAAAAAAGAAAGGTAATCACGGAAGTAAGTTCTTACCAAAAGAGAAATGAAGTAACTTCCGTTTGACCTTTCTTTATTAAATTATGAACACAGATTTTTATTCTTCGGTAGGAGGTGTTACTTCCTCAGTAGCATCGGTTTCGTCATCGTCTTCTTTCATTACTTTTGTAACGGCAGCAATAGAGTCTTTACCTTTGATGTTGATGAGTTTTACACCTTGAGTAGCACGCCCAGAGATTCGCAGTGTGTCGATGGAGAGGCGTATTGCAATACCTGATTTGTTGATAATCATTAAGTCTTCGCCTTCCAAAACACTCTTGATAGCAACTAACTGACCTGTTTTCTCAGTAATAGAAATAGTTTTTACCCCTTTGCCTCCACGGTTAGTGATACGATATACTGCTTCGTGTGTTTCGGGGTCATCAATGTATGAACGTTTTCCATAACCATTTTCAGAGACAACTAATACAGTCTCTTCGCGTGGTTTTTCGATAGCTATCATACCTACTACTTGATCGTTTTCAATGTTGAGGTCAATACCACGTACTCCCTGAGAATTACGCCCTACAGCACGTACTTTCTCTTCTCCAAAACGTATTGCACGACCTGATTTCACTGCTAACATTAGCTGGCTACTGCCTGAGGTAAGTTTAGCTTCAATAAGCTCATCGCCTTCTTTAATAGTAATGGCATTGATACCATTCTGACGTGGGCGGGAGTATTCTTTGAGCAAGGTTTTCTTTACAGTACCTTGTTTGGTAGCCATAATGAGGTAGTTGTTATTGATATACTCTTCATCTTTGAGATTTTGAACGCTCACAAAGGCTTTAATTTTGTCGTCTTGTTCTATATTGATAAGATTTTGTACAGCACGACCTTTGGCAGTTTTGCTACCTTCAGGGATTTCGTAGACGCGCATCCAAAAACATTTACCTTTCTGGGTAAAGAACAATAGATATTGGTGATTAGAGCTTACAAATAGGTGTTCTAAGAAATCTTGGTCGCGAGTGGTAGAGGCTTTTTGACCTACCCCTCCCCTACTTTGTGTTTTATACTCACTGAGAGAAGTGCGCTTAATATAACCTGCGTGAGAAATAGTAATGACCATTTTATCATCGGGGATCATATCTTCTACACTAAACTCACCTCCTGCATACTCAATAGTAGAGCGACGGGCATCGCCGTATTTTTCTTTTATTTCAAGAAGTTCTTCTTTGATAATTTCAGTTCGGCGTTCTTTACGAGCTAAGATATCTTCTAAATCACGTATTTCGGCTAATTTTTGTTCGTATTCTTCTTTAGTTTGTAAGATTAACGCTTTGTTGATACGACGTAGAGCTAAGGCTAAGATAGCTTCGGCTTGAATATCTGTAAGATCAAACTCAGCTATCAAATCTTCTTTAGGTTTATCGTGAAAACGGATGATTTCAATAGCTTTACCCATTGTATCTTCGGTAGCCATCACTTTCATAAAACCTTCCAAGATATGAATACGTTCTTTAGCTTTACGCAACTCGTAATCAGTGCGACGATATACCACATCGTGACGATGTTCTACAAAGTGATAAATAAGCTCTTTAAGGTTTAATAGCTGAGGGCGACCATTTACCAAAGCAATGTTATTCACACTAAAAGAAGTTTGTAATTCAGTACGTTTAAACAAGTTGTTTAGTACTACATTAGGTACAGCATCGCGCTTTAGGATATAAACAATACGAATCTTACCACGAGCTGATTCATCGCGTACATCAGTAATACCCTCTAACTTACCTTCTTTTACTAAATCGGAGGTTTTTTTCAGTAAGATAGATGTATCTACTTGATAAGGTACTTCGGTAACGACTATACATTCTTTGCCCTTTACCTCTTGAAACTCAGCTTTAGCACGTATAATCACACGACCGCGTCCCGTTTTAAAAGCCTCTTTTACTCCTTCATAACCATAGATAATACCACCTGTAGGGAAATCAGGAGCTTTGATATATTTGATAAGTTCATCTATTTCAATATCATTATTATCGATATAAGCGATGGTACCATCAATTACTTCACTAAGGTTATGAGGAGCCATATTAGTAGCCATACCCACAGCGATACCCGCAGAACCATTCACTAATAAATTAGGAATACGGGTAGGGAGTACGATAGGTTCTTCACGAGAATCATCATAAGTAAGTTGGTGGTCAACAGTCTCTTTATCGATATCAATAAGCATATCTTCTGAGAATTTGCGCATACGGGCTTCGGTATAACGCATTGCGGCAGGTGGGTCACCTCCCATAGAACCAAAGTTACCTTGCCCATCAACGAGCATATAGCGCAAACTCCAGTACTGAGCCATACGCACCATAGTATCATACACAGCGGTATCGCCGTGAGGGTGGTATTTACCAAGTACTTCCCCAACAATGGCAGCTGATTTTTTATAGGGACGATTGCTGAGTACGCCCATATCGAACATACCATAGAGCACGCGACGGTGAACAGGTTTCAACCCATCACGCACATCGGGTAATGCGCGTGAAACGATTACTGACATCGAATAATCGATGTAAGCAGATTTCATCTCTTCGCTGATATCAACAGGAATCAATTTTTCTCCTTCTGTCATAATTATTTACTATATAAAAGTAAGGTTTTTATTACAATTAGCGGGCTAAGATACAAAGTTTTTTTGAGATAGCAATAAAAAAAGTTGATGTTTTTTTTCTATTTTTTTTAAGTTTTTGATATTCAATATGTAATTGATAATTGTCTATTAGCAATTAGCTAAAATATTTTGGCAAATTGGATGGAAGTTAAATGGCTATTTCTGCAGAATATACAAAGAAAAATGAGGTTCTGTTTTGAAATAGATAATAGCCTGATTTACAAGAGTGGTTATTTTTTTACACTTTAAAAATCAGTTAATTAAAAACGTTTTCTAAAAAATAATTCTTTTTTTTCTTGGCGTATTCAAAAAAACGCGTACTTTTGCAAAATAAAAGAACATAAAACAATAATTTATGGCAACATTTATTAATTACACAATTATTATTATCTATTGTACAGCTTTGATAGGCATTTTTTTATATAGTCTTTCAATGCTTAGTTTGCTGCTGAACTATTTAAAACACCGCAAACAAAATGATGAGTCTCCTAAGTTTAACCTCCTTGACCCTAAAGAGATACCTTATGTAACCATCCAATTACCACTTTACAATGAAAAGTATGTAGTACCTCGTTTACTTGAAAATATTGCAAAACTAGAGTATCCACGTACTAAACTTGAAATACAAGTACTTGATGATTCTACTGACGAATCAGTAGCTGAAACAGCTGAAATTATCAAAAATTTGCAAGCTACAGGCTTAGATATTCAGCATATACGACGTGAAAATCGTCAAGGTTTCAAAGCAGGAGCTCTAAAAGAAGGTTTAGCTATTGCTAAAGGTGATTTTATAGCTATCTTCGATGCTGATTTTTTACCACAACCTGACTGGCTTAAACGTACTGTTATTTACTTCAAAGACCCTGAAATAGGGGTAGTACAAACCCGTTGGGGACACATCAATCGTAATTACTCTATCCTTACTAAAATACAAGCCTTAGCTCTTGATGTTCATTTTACTCTTGAACAAGTAGGGCGTAACTCTAAAGGTTATTTTATCAATTTCAATGGTACTGCAGGTATTTGGCGCAAAACGTGTATATATGATGCAGGTAACTGGGAAGGTGATACTCTAACTGAAGACCTAGACCTTAGTTATCGCGCTCAGTTAAAAAATTGGAAGTTTAAATATTTGGAAGATGTAGAAACTCCTGCAGAGCTTCCTGTAGTTATCTCGGCAGCACGCTCACAACAATTCCGTTGGAACAAAGGAGGAGCTGAAAACTTCCGCAAAAGTGTAGGTCGTTTACTCGCTGCTAAAAATATTGGATGGAAAACTAAATTCCACGGAGTAATGCACCTCTTGAACAGCTCAATGTTTTTATGGGTGTTTATCACTGCCATTTTCAGTATCCCAATGTTATACCTCAAAAATCAATACGGTCATTTAGGATGGATATTCCACTTCACTAGTTTCTTTATAACAAGTACTATTATTTTGTTTATCTGCTATTGGTTTACTTATAAGAACTTGCAAGGGAAGACTTTTGATGACTTTTTGAACTATGTAAAGCTATTCTTTACATTCTTCTCAGTGGCTTTAGGATTTTCTTTCCACAATACTATTGCTGTACTTGAAGGACATAGTGGCAAACGCAGCGAGTTTGTACGTACCCCTAAGTTCAACATCAGTTCGCTAAGTGATAGCTGGAAAAACAATAAATATATCAACACTAAACTATCACCTAATATGATAGTAGAGTTTTTACTAATGTTGTACTTTGCTTTTGGATTATATAGTGCTGTTCGTCTCAATGATTTTGGGATGTTTCCATTCCACTGTATGCTTACTTTAGGTTTTGGATTTGTATTTTTCAAATCGCTTACCTCAAAAGCTTAATTAGTATTAGTATATTTGTAAATTAGCAAATGAATGGAATGTATAAAATAAAGGGTTGTCTTGAATCATAGGCAACCCTTTTATCTTATCTCTTACCTAAAACAATGAACTTAGAAACTTTCAGAGACTTTTGCTTGTCCTTACCACATACTACTGAAGATATGCCTTTCGGCGAGGACATATTGGTTTTTCGCATTTGTGGGAGGATATTCGTGCTTACGAATTTAGAAAGCGTCCCTTTGAGGGCAAGTCTCAAATGCAACCCTGATCGCGCTTTGGAGCTTCGTGAGCAATACTCTGAAAAGATTGTAGCAGGCTATCACTTAAACAAAAAACTTTGGAATACAGTTTTGGTAGAGAGCCTCCCTCCTACTCTTATTGAAAAAATGGTACAACATTCTTACGAAGAAGTACTCGCCAAAGTACCTAAAAAAGAGAAAGAACTTTTAACAAATCAATAGTATGAGACAAAAATTTACTTTGATTACTTTGGGCGTTCGCGATTTTCAAAAAGCCCTTAGTTTCTACGAAGGCTTAGGTTGGCAAAAATCAGATAAAAGTATGGACGACTATGCTCTTTTTCCTTTGGGAGGCATCGTATTGGGGCTTTACCCCTTAGAAGAACTTTCAGAAGATACTACTTTGCCTTATGAGCCAAGTTCGTTTGCAGGAATGACTATCAGCTACAATGCTACCTCGGAAGCGGAAGTAGACGCTGTATTAGCCAAAGTTAAAGAATTAGGAGCAACTATAATAAAACCTGCTCAAAAAGTATTTTGGGGTGGCTATAGCGGTTACTTTAAAGATTTAGACGGTTATGTGTTTGAAGTCGCTTATAATCCTTTTTGGGAGTTCGATGAGAATAACAATCTTAAATTGTAGACAATGAAAACACGTATTACAGAACTTTTTAATATTCAATATCCTATCATTCAGGGAGGAATGATATGGGCAAGTGGTTGGCGATTAGCTTCAGCAGTGAGCAATGCAGGCGGTTTAGGACTATTGGGCGCAGGCTCTATGCACCCCGAAACCCTTGCAGAACACATACGTAAGTGTAAAGCGGCTACCGATAAACCTTTTGGAGTGAATATTCCTATTATGTACCCCGAAATGGATAAAGCTATTGAAGTGATTTTGCGTGAAGGGGTAAAGATTGTATTTACTTCGGCAGGAAATCCTGCTACCTATACGTCTTTATTGCAAAAAGAAGGCATAAAAGTAGCTCACGTAGTGAGCAGTAGTAAGTTTGCCCTTAAAGCCCAAGTTGCCGGTGTAGATGCTGTGGTAGCTGAGGGCTTTGAAGCGGGCGGTCATAACGGACGTGAAGAAACTAGCACAATGGTGCTCATTCCTGCTGTGCGCAAAGTATTAGATATTCCTCTCATTGCTGCAGGGGGAATTGCTACAGGTAGCGGAATGCTTGCTGCTCTTGCCTTAGGTGCCGAAGGGGTACAGATAGGCAGTAGATTTGTTGCTACTACTGAAGCGTCTGTACACCCCGCTTTCAAAGAGAAGGTTGTGGCAGCTGGTGAAGGAGATACTGAGCTTACATTGAAAGAATTAGCCCCAGTAAGGTTATTAAAAAATGGCTTTTATCAACAAGTTAAAGAGCTATACAATACCCAACAAGCTACTGTTGAGAACCTAAAAGCCTTAGTGGGAAATCGTCGTACCAAACAAGGAATGTTTGAAGGAGATATGGAACAAGGTGAGCTTGAAATAGGACAAGCAGCTTCACTCATTACTAAAGTACAAAGTGTACAAGAAGTTATTGATGAGATTATAACAGAGTATCACAAAGGTATAGAAAGACTTACAGCTTTAAAATAAAACAATGGAACGAATAGAAATTTACACTAGCAAAAAGAAAAACATTTTTCTACTATTCTTAACCATTATTTTCTTCGCAATAGGCTTATTTTGTTTTCTAAATGCCAATGGATTATCTAAAGACAGCAAAAGAAGCATTGTTTTTATAGAAGCTATAGGTATTATCGTTGTAGTTTTTGCTTTAACAGCTCTATTTTTTATCATAAAAAACTTGCTAAACAATCAATGGGTACTTGCCATAGATGAAAAAGCCCTACACATAAGAATACAAAAGTATTATCTTATTCCTTGGGAAGAAATAATAGGCTTTCAAGAATTAGAAATCAAAGGAAATAAGAGTATTTTGATACAAGTGAGAAATCCTGAAACTCTTATTGCTAATGAAAAGAACTTTTTTGTAAAAAAGATGATGCAATGGAGTCAGAAAATGTATGGAGCTCCTATCAGTATTGCGAGTTCTACAATGAAAATTACTCATAAAGAACTTGTTTCACTACTTTTAGCAAGTTTAGCTACTTATAAAGATAAAGATTAGTAAAAATATGCACTTTAAAACATTACGAAAGATAGTTATACTATTGTCTTTTATTATACTAGCAACCTACATAGCTTTATTAGTTTATATACTTGGAGAAAAGGCTTATATCAATTGGTTAAAAGCTGATATAAACAAAGCTTGGGGGTGGGGTTTTATAGTGAGACTTATATTATTTTATGCTTTACCTTTATGTTTGCTCATCAGTAGCTTTTTATTCTTAAAAAAACCAATCCTATTTTGGATTCCTTATATTATATTGTTTATTTATGCTATTGATGAAAGTTTTATAGGTAGTTGGACTCACCCTTTACGTGGAACTTTGTTATTATTATCCATAAATGCTGGGTATTTATCTTCATACATTTGTCTTTACTTCTATCAAAAGAAAAATAGTAAGAAAAAAGAGATTGATTTATAAGTATTTACTTTTATTTGCAGAAAGCTCAACAAAAAAAGTATTAAAAAATTTGGAAGATTATAGTAAATGACTGTATATTTGCACTCGAAAAATTATCTATATCACTATAATTGCGGGAGTAGCTCAGTTGGTAGAGCGTCAGCCTTCCAAGCTGAATGTCGCGAGTTCGAACCTCGTCTCCCGCTCTACAAAAAAGCCTGATAACATATTGTTATCAGGCTTTTTATTTATCATTTATAATTTTATTTTTATAACATTGTATACTTCCTGAGCTTCATTGCTAACTCCCAAATAGCAATTCCTGCACTTACAGAAATATTCAGAGAATGTTTAGTACCATATTGTGGGATTTCTATCACTTCATTAGAAGCTGAAACCACTTCTTGTTCGACTCCTTTTACCTCGTTGCCAAAGATAATAGCATATTTTTGATTTCTGTTAGGCTCAAAATCATTCAGCATTGTAGAATTTTCAGCTTGCTCAATACTAATAATATAAACTCCTTGCTCTTTTAGCTTTTCTACTGCCGAAAGTGTATTTTCTACATATTCCCATGCCACACTATCAGTCGCACCTAAAGCTGTTTTATGAATCTCTTTGTTTGGAGGAGTGGCGGTAATCCCACAGAGGTATATCTTTTCAATTAAAAAAGCATCACAAGTGCGAAAAACAGAACCTATATTGTTCAAACTTCTCACATTATCCAAAATTACTATTAAAGGTGTCTTCTCTGCCTTCTTAAATTGCTCAATATCCAACCTATTGAGCTCACTATTTGCTAATTTTCGCATATTAGAGTCTGTTTACTTTATCTACTCCTTTAATGTTCTTAATATCTTGCATCAGTTTTTTTAAAGTAGCATTGTTGTTGATTGAAATAGAGACTTTTCCGCTGAATACATTACCTTCAGTATCAATATTAATGTTGGTGAGCTTTACAAATTTGCTATCCAAAATCACTTTTGAGATATCGCTAATGAGTCCATCGCGGTCAATACCACTAATTCTAAGACTCACTTTGAAATCTCTTTCATCAGATTTTACCCATTTGGCTTGAATGATGCGATAAGCGTAATTCGATTGCATCGAAATGGCATTCGGACAAGTTTTTTTATGTACCTTTACCCCTTCATTGATAGTAACAAACCCAAAAATAGGATCACCAGGGATAGGATTGCAACATTTTGAAAAAGTATAGTCTAAAGATTCTTCTTCTTTACCAAACACAATGCTATCATAGTGAACGTTGGGCGAATAAACAGGTTCTTCAGTAGGTTTTTTAACTACTTTATTTTTGAATAAACCAAAGAAAGACGTGCGATGAGACACAAACTCTTTCAGCATTTGGTTACTGATTTCTCCCGTTCCTGCTTGATAGTAAATATCTAAACTCGTCTTTGTTTTGAAGTAACTCACTAGCTCATTCATTACTTCTTCATTAAGAGTAACCTTCAATTGCTTTAATTTTCGAACTAAAATCTCTTTTCCTTCAGCAGCAACAGCTTTTGTTTCTTCTTTTAAAGCATTTTTTATCTTACTACGTGCTTTAGCAGTTGTAGCATAGTTTAGCCAGTTCTTAGTGGGTTTTGCATTTTCGGCAGTGATAATTTCTACTGTTTCACCGCTCTTTAATACATAGTTTAAGGGCACTAATTTATTGTTTACTTTGGCTCCACGTGTTTTTAAACCCACTCCTGTATGTATTGAAAAAGCAAAATCAAGTGGTGTAGCACCTTTCGGGAGAGATTTTATCTCACCATTAGGGGTAAAGACGAAAATCTCTTTAGAATACAAGTTGAGTTTGAAATCTTCTACAAAGTCTACAGCATTTGCCTCGCTGTTTTCAAAGACTTCTTGCAACCTATTAAGCCACATTTCGATGCCTTCTTCTTTTTGATCGCCGTGTTTATATTTAAAATGGGCTGCATAACCTTTTTCGGCGATTTCGTGCATACGTTCGCTGCGTATTTGCACCTCTACCCATTTGCCTTTTGGCCCCATTACGGTAATGTGTAAGGCTTCATAACCTGTAGATTTAGGTGAGGAAATCCAATCACGCAATCGGGTGGGATTAGGACGGAAGTGGTCGGTAACGATAGAGTATATTTTCCAAGCCAAAAACTTTTCTTCGGCTGGTTCACTTTTATAGATGATGCGAATCGCAAATTTATCGTAAACTTCTTCAAAACTCACGCCTTGCGATTCCATTTTTCTGTAAATAGAATAGATTGATTTGGGTCGCCCTTTGATGGAATAATCAATTTTTTGTTGCGTCAAAGAAGTTTCTACGATTTTGGTAAACGCCTCAATGTATTCCTGTTGTTCTTCTTTGGATTCCTCCATTTTGTTTAGGATACTATTGTAGCGCTCGGGGTCAGTATATTTAAGGGCGAGGTCTTCTAATTCTGTTTTGATGTTATACAAGCCAATGCGGTGAGCAATAGGGGCATAAATATAGAGTGTTTCCGAAGCTATTTTGGCTTGTTTATAGTCTGCCATCGAATCCATTGTTTGCATATTGTGGAGTCTGTCAGCAATTTTTATGAGAATTACGCGTACATCGTCATTCATCGTGAGGAGGAGCTTTCGGAAGTTCTCAGCTTGTAAAGAGATGTCATTTTCACGGCTCATACTCGAAATTTTGGTAAGTCCTTCTACAATATGAGCTACAGTCTTACCAAAAAGCCGTTCCATATCTTCAATTGTATAGTCGGTATCTTCTACTACATCGTGTAACAAAGCCGATGCTATGGCTATGGCATCTAATCCTATTTGTGAAGCAACAATTTTAGCTACGGCAATAGGGTGAAAAATATAAGGCTCCCCACTTTTTCGGCGTTGGTTTTTGTGCGCATCAACAGCGGTGTCAAACGCCAAGCGAATGAGTTTTTTATCTTCATCACTCAAGGTTTGATAACTAATACGCAAGAGTTCTTTATACTCGCGGGCAATGGCTTTGTTTTCTTCTTCTAAGTCGGTGTTTGTTTCCATAAATAAAAATGAATGTAGAAAAATCTAACTTTAGCAAAATTTAGAACTTTACTGAAGTTTTAGAACTATTTTTTATTTAATAGTAGCCGATAATTTGCGGAGCTTGATAGCCGTAAGAATCTTTTTAGTATACAAAGGGAAGTCGGCACCGAGAAGCCAACCAAAATATCCTGGCTCTTCATCAAAAATATCTTCTACACGTTTGCCTTTGTGTTTCCCAAAGGTAAAGATTTCCTCACCTTTGTCATTATAGCCAATAAACCCAGCAAAGTCAGCTATTTGTTTGCGATAAGTAAACTCGCTGAGTTTTTTGATATTGTTCTCTAAGCTGTCATAACGGTCGAGCTGGGCTTTGAGGATTTCATAAGTGGCATTAGTATCTGCCGAAGCTGTATGCGCATCAATAAGGTCTTTACCACAATAGAACTTATAGGCTGCCGAGAGGGTACGCTGTTCCATTTTGTGAAAAATAGTTTGTACATCTACCGATACGCGGTTCCCCAAATCAAAATCTACTTCAGCACGCAACATTTCTTCGGCAAGCAAAGGAATATCAAATCGGTCGGAATTGTAGCCAGCAAGGTCAGAATCTTTTATCATATTATGGATTTGCTTGGCAAGCTCTTTAAAAGTGGGTTCCCCCGCAACGCGCTCATCGGTAATGCCGTGTACATCTGAGGCAGCTTTTGGGATAGGAATAGTAGGGTTTACGAGCCACGTTTTACTTTCCTTATTGCCATTGGGGTAGACTTTTAAGATAGATATTTCAACGATACGGTCTTTGGTAATATCGATGCCCGTAGTTTCAAGGTCAAAAAAACAAATAGGTTTTGATAGTTTTAGTTCCACGATTTTAGTGAATAGTTAAAGATGAATAATTTTAAAAATAGTAATTATTAATTTTCTATTTGAGCAGAGAGTCCAGCATCAAGAAGTGCGGTACAAAGAGGTTCTAGATATTCATAACTTCCTGTTTTTACATCGCATTTTCCCTTGAAATGCACAATAATAGTACATTGCTCGGCTTGCTCAAAAGTGTGATGACAAACCTCTACTAAGGTATCGATAACGTGATCAAAAGTATTGACATCATCATTGTATAAAATGAGATGACATTCATCATCTATAAGCTCTATCACGTCTTCCTCTGCAAAGGTTTCTTCTTGGTAATTATTTTGTAACATAATTTGCTTTTATAATGATACAAAAGTATGGTAAATAAATGAATTGTGCAAATGTTTATTTTAATATTTCTTATTGTAAAGCATTTGTTATCTAAACGACACAACATTTGGTAATCGTTGAGAAAAACTATGCAATCTAAAATCGTCGTTGGTAATCCCTGTAAATTTAAAGATATTCCTACCCGTTCCAGGTATATTAGGGTAATACCCAAATGAAAACTCTATAGCGCCAAAGGGTAAGTAGTCATTAGATATATAGAACCCCAAAGATACTTTAGAATAGACTTCAGTTTTTAAAAAAGCTGTATTATTTCTACCTATAAAACCTGCATCGGCTGATAGGAATGGACTGAACCTAAAACCTAATAACTGAAAAGGTGCATAAACTTGTGTTTGAGAAGTAAAAATTAGTTTGCGTGTGCCGTATACTTCACGACTACTGAAGCCTAAGATACCATTAGATTCATTTAAGTTGATCCTGTCTCGCTGGTATACATTTCGGTTAAAACCTACTACAAATGAGGAACGCAAGAACTGACGAAAATGCCAATCGCCTATGTTGAACAATTTACTGAAATAGGTGCCTTCACCTTTTAGCACAGTTTCTTTGTTCGTGCCGTCCTTAAAGAATGTGCCTACCTCAAAATTGATAGAATGGTAGTAGCCACGCTTGGTATAGTTTGCCTCAGCAAGGCCTATACCAAGATAGGGCAAAGTAGCGTAGTTCTTCCGCAGTATGCCTGAGGTGAGAAACAAAGAACGCCCTATTCCTACGTCCTCGATATCGCCGTTGCGAAATATATAGCGGTCTTTTACAAAGCCTGTACTATTGAGACTGAATTGAGTGAGATATAGGTTCTCGTTGCCGTAATATTGCTCGGGGTCTATCTCGGGAGAAGGTTTCTCGTAATAATTTATATTGCGAAAACGTCCAGCTATGATAAAGTTATTGATGCACTTATTTTCTACTTTTCTGAGGGGCTTTATCCAACTACCAAAAGCATCGAAGGTGCGTGTCATTAGGATAGGAATATAGATAGAGTCGCGATAACTAATACCTTCGTCTTCATATCGGTATTCGTAATAACCTAGGCGCCCCGACCAGCGTGCCAAAGGTGAATACAGCGGTCGCTCTACCTGTATGCTCTTTGAAAAATAGTTCTTGTAATCGGAATAATAACCGGTTCGCACATTGATGTAAGTGTTTTTGATGTTTCTCACCACATAATTAAAGCCTTTACCATTGTTCCCGATTCCTGAAAAGTATTGTTGATAGGTGAGCGAGAGTTCGTGTCCTATCCCAAAGAGATTTTGCTCGGTAAGTCGTGTCCAGCCTCTACTGCCTGCCAAGTCCCCGTCGACGTATATAGACCAGCTATCGAGCACATTCACTTGCACATCTACTGAATCGGAGGTTTGACTCACAGGGATAGCACACACTTGTGCCCTACGGATATACCGCTGATTGCGCAATACACGTTCAGTTTCACTCAGCAAAAGGGTATCTAAAGGCTTATCCTTTTTAAACAGGAGAAACTTGCGAACCGTACTTTCGCGGGTTTTCACGTGAAGTGCATTGCCAAAACGCTCCAAACGAGTGTTAGGTACTTTGCTTAAATCTTTCTCATCAAACCCAAAAGGGTCTAAGGTAGTAATAACGATATTTCTAATGATTTTCCCTTGATAAGAAGGGGCTTTTTTAGGAGTAACGGTAGAGGTGCTTGTACCTTCGGATGTCTTTTCCTCAATTATAATAAAGTTATTGAGATTTTTAGTGAGCTTATATTTGCTAAAGAAGTTTCTGATTCTCTCATAAAATACTCTGTTTTTAGCTTCTCTTTCAGGTGAAATGCCTTCTAATAGCGAGTCTTTTACCTTTAAAGTATCTATTTCTTGAGAAAGAAGATAATTCATTCCCAAGAGAAAGAGTGCTATAAGAGTAAAGGTTTTTCTCATTTCCTTTTTTGCTGAAAAAATTGCTTTAATAAAGTAGTAGCTTCTTCAGATAAAATACCCGTAACAACCTCTGTTTTAGGATGTAATTTACCTCCTATTGCTTTGAAACCTCTATGAGGGTCATCAGCAGCATAAACTAATCGCGATAACTGGCTCCAATACAGAGCTCCTGCACACATTGCACAAGGCTCTAAAGTGATATACATAGTACAATCTGTGAGATATTTACCCCCCAGATAGTGAGCAGCCATAGTTATGGCTTGCATTTCGGCATGTGCAGTTACATCTTTTAGGCGTTCAGTAAGATTATGTGCCTTAGCTATAATTCTATTGTCAATTGTTATAATAGCTCCTACAGGGATTTCGTCCTCTTCAAAAGCGATTTGAGCTTCCTCCAAAGCTTTTTGCATAAAGTACTCGTCAGTATTCATCTGAAATAAAAATTACTTTGGCAAAGTACAAAAACTCTGCCAAAGTAATAAGATTTTAGTGTATGAGAATTATTATTTGTTTCCTCCAAAGAGGTTACCTATACCTCCCATTATATCATCCATTACATTGCCATCTTTGTTCTTGTCGAAGAAAGAAGTAATCATTTCACCAATATTACCACCTTTACCTGAGAAAAAGTTAGAAATCATTGGGGTTAAATTCTCAAAAATTTTACTCACACCATCTAATGAAACGCCTGTTTTCTCACTGATAGCGTTCAAAGTAGACGATTTACCATCGCCAGTGAGTTTGTTTAAGATATCATTGCCTTCAGCATTGCCAAACATAGATTTGAATGAATCTACTACAGAGCTTACTTTATCAGCACCAATACCTGTTTTCTCGCTCAATCCTTTCACGAGTTGTTGGAGGTTATCACCTCCTAAAAAATCTAAAATTCCTGCCATAGTATAATTATTTTAATAAGGTTGCAATTTGTGAAGCTAATTCAAAACCTATACGATTTTGAGCTTCGTTAGTAGATGCCCCTATGTGTGGGGTGAGTGATATTTGAGGATGCATTAGTACTTGTATAGCGGGGTTAGGTTCGTTCTCAAACACATCTAAACCTGCAAAAGCTACCTTGCCGTGCTCCAAGGCTTCTATAAGAGCTACCTCATTTAAGGCACCTCCTCTTGCCAAGTTTATTACACCTACCCCTTCTTTCATCAAGTTAAATTCAGGAGTGTCAAGCACATAACCTCCTTGAGCTGGACTATTATTGAGGGTGATAAAGTCAGATTCCATCAATAAACGTTCTTTTTCTACCGTTTTGATGGTGAATGGTATGGTTTGTCCATTGAAAAAATCAAGTGTTACTACAGCTTCTTTTACTTTAGGGTCGTAAGCTAATACATTCATTCCTAAACCTATAGCAATACGAGCTACTGCTTGTCCACTACGTCCAAAACCTATAATACCTATAGTTTTACCACGTAGTTCAACACCATTGGTATAGTTTTTTTTCAGTTCGTTGAATTGAGTATCACCTTCTAAAGGCATATTGCGGTTAGCATCGTGCAAAAAGCGCACTCCTGTAAAAAGATGGGCAAATACGAGTTCTGCTACCGAGTTAGCTGAAGAAGCAGGAGTATTGATTACGTGTAGATTTTTGCTTTGAGCATAATCTACATCTATGTTGTCCATACCTACTCCTCCCCTACCGATGAGCTTCAGTGAAGGGCAACCATCGATAATATCCTTGCGCACTTGAGTAGCTGAACGCACTAAAAGTACATCAATGGCGTGTTTGTTTATATAATCTATCAATTGGTTTTGAGCTACTTTTGTAGTGCTTACCTCAAACCCTTCTTTCTCTAATGCTTCTTTTCCTGAATCGGAAATACCATCATTTGCTAATATTTTTATTGCCATTATTATCTGTCTATTTAAATATACTATATTTTTATTTATTTTT
This sequence comes from Capnocytophaga genosp. AHN8471, assembly GCF_016806945.1. Classification (NCBI taxonomy): domain Bacteria; kingdom Pseudomonadati; phylum Bacteroidota; class Flavobacteriia; order Flavobacteriales; family Flavobacteriaceae; genus Capnocytophaga; species Capnocytophaga genosp. AHN8471. The sequence continues at coordinate 21,065 of NZ_JAESPJ010000041.1, read as the reverse complement.
TATTCTTCGCTTTTTACTCTTCTTTGTACTACTTCAAAGATACGTTCACCATCACATTTTAATGTTTTAGATGGAAATTTAAGAATAAGAGCATAGTCGTGAGTTGCCATTAGTATAGTGCGCCCAGAGGCATTAATTTCCTTGAGTACTTGCATTACTTCAACGCTGGTTTCAGGGTCTAAATTACCTGTAGGCTCATCGGCTAAAATTAGTTCTGGGTTGTTCAATAAGGCACGTGCAATAGCTACCCTTTGTTGTTCACCTCCTGAGAGTTCGTGAGGAAATTTAAATCCAGCATTCTGCATTTTTACCTTGGCGAGTACTTCCTCAATACGTTTATCTATTTTGGTTTTGTCTGTCCACCCTGTAGCTTTTAGAACAAAAGCGAGATTATCATATACACTTCTATCCGTAAGCAGTTTAAAATCTTGGAATACTACTCCTAACTTACGACGAAGCAGAGGAATTTCATCTTCTGTAAGATTTTTAAGATTAAAACCTACTACTTTTCCTTGTCCTTTAGTAAGGGGTAAATCACCATAAAGTAACTTGATTAAGCTACTTTTTCCTGAGCCTGTCTTACCGATGAGATATACTAATTCTCCTTTTCCAACAGTGAGATTCACATTGGATAAAATAAGATTATTTTTCTGATATACAGATACTTCTTTTAAATGTAATACTGGATTTTCCATTGATATAAATACTCAAAGTTGTGTGTTTTACTTTAAAAAATTCTTGCAAAGGTAGTAAAATTATTTAGATAACAGAAATATAAGCACACTTTTATTCATCAAAAACTATAGCACGATCTGCTTGACTATATGCCCAAGGCGCTCCATTATTTTCTATATTAGTCATCATTACATTGAGTTCGGCAGGAGCTGCTGATTGTTCCATTACTAAATATTGTCTCATAGTCATAATAATAGATAGTGGGTTAATTCCTACAGGACAGACTTCTACGCAAGCATTACAAGTAGTGCAAGCCCATAATTCTTCAGGAGTAATATAATCACCTAACAATTGTTTGCCGTCAGGTTGAAAAGTGCCTTGTTTGTCGATATTGCGACCTATTTCTTCTAATCGGTCACGAGTTTTCATCATAATAGCACGAGGAGAAAGTTTTTTACCTGTGAGATTCGCTGGACACTCATCAGTACAACGCCCACACTCGGTGCAAGTATAAGCATTCATCAGTTGTATCCACGTAAGATCGGTTACATCCGAAGCTCCAAACTTATCTGGAGGGTTAGTATCTTGAGCCGTTGCAAAAGAATCGGCATTAGGGTCTAACATTAATTTTACCTCTCGTGTTACTATAGGGTTTACCTTAGAAGTGCCTAACGGACGTATAGAAGCAAAATAAGTATTAGGAAAAGCTAATAATATGTGTAGATGTTTAGAATAGTAGAGATAGTTTAGAAAACATAATATTCCAATGATATGTAACCACCAACAACTGCGTTCTATGATAATAAGAGTTCCTACAGAAACATTTTGTAATAAAGGGCGTAGCCATTGACTTATAGGGAAAGTTCCTGCTTGTATATAGTGAGGTACTTGCAGTGCTTGTAATTGGGCATCGGCAGCATTCATCAGCAAGAAAAGGCTCATCATCACCATTTCGGCATAGAGGATATTACTTGCATCTTTTTTAGCCCAACCTTTGAGTTCTGCTTTGTGAAATCGAGGTATTTTTAGGATATGCCGTCTTATCCAAAATACAGTTACTGAAACAATTACTAAAAGAGCTAATATCTCAAAAGAAGCTATCAAAGAATTATAAAATTTTCCTAAAGGAGCAAATACTCTATGAGTACCCAAAATACCATCTATGAGAATTTCTAACAACTCAATATTGATAATCAAAAAACCTGCATATACAACAATATGTAGTATTCCTACTATGGGACGTACTAACATTTTTTGTTGTCCTAAGACAAGCCATAACATATTTTTGAGTCGCTCTTTGTGATTACCAGAGGTATCTTCAGCTTTTCCTAAACGGATATTCCTAATAAGTTTGCGTATATTATAAATAAAAAAGCCTCCTCCTATACAGAGAAGTATTAAAAATACTATGTTAGGAAGGAAGCTCATCAATATGTTTATTCAGCTTTTTCTTCGTCGTTAGGTTCGTATACTTTAGCTTTTTTACCAAAAACAGAGAAGTGAAGGTAACGTTTAGGATTCAAACGCAAATCTTGTAATAGTAATTCAAGCTGTTTAGCCGATTTATCCAAATCTTTATAGAGAGCCTCATCTTTTAGTAGTTTACCAATAGTGCCTTTACCTCCTTCTACATCAGCTAAAAGAGTGTTGAGATTAGTAAGTGTAGTTTGAGCATTGGTAATTACTTTGTTGAGTTCAGCTTCTGAAAGCTGTCCTGATACTTTTGATAAATCGGTAGTGATTTTATTAGCATTGGTTAAAGTAGTATTCAAATTAGTTTGATTAGCAACTAACATTTTGTTGAGGGTAGCTGAGGCTTGATTGAGATTGCGCATAGTTGCACCGAGTTCAGCTATTGCATTTTTTAAATCGTTAGTAGTTTTAGCATCTAAAATACTATTAACTCCTGTAAGGGTAGTATCAGCTTGCCCTAAAAGGTGATTGAGTTTATCTTGTGTAGGTTTGATTGACGATGAGAGAGAAGCTAACATATCTTCTTGTACACGTGCTTCTAATACATCACCTGATACAGCTGTGGGTGCGTTATCAAAAGCAGGAATAATTTGTAATCCTGCTCCTCCAAGTAAACTATTGTAGAGTTCAGCTACACTATTTTTAGAGAATTTGAAATCATCTGAACACTCCATAGTAATTTTTATCTTAGCACTTTTCTCTTCTAAGTCTACTGCTTCCACGCTTCCCACTTTCACTCCATTCACAGTGATTTGTGTACCAGTTTTCAATCCACCTGAATGAGGAAAATAAGCGTAATAAGTATTCGTTTTATGAAATAACGACTTAGACTTCAAGAAGTTGAAGCCAACATAGAAAGCGACAATTCCCGCTACTACTATAATTGCTGTTTTTATTTCTCTGGATAATTTCATTTGTTTCTATTTTGAATAAGGTTTATTTTTCTAATTGTTTAGCTTTTTCTACTGTAATACGTTTTTTTTGATAAAATGCTACGATATAGGCATCTTTATAGCCTTTTTTTTTTGCTTTATTCAGTAGTTCAAGGGCTTCTCGGTGTTTAGAAGTATTCCCATAATAATATACATACACATTGTTGTCTTTTTCAGCTGATATAGGCGAGAGTCCTTTAAAATTAAAAGACTTAGTTTCTAAACGTTTTGGGCTTGATGATATTTGTATTTTATAACTCAATTCGTTATTGTTTGTTTTATTATTAGAAACATCAGTTTGTTTAGAGTTACGCCCTCTTCCCCTCGCTTGAGAAATACTATCATCAGGAGCTACATACGAACTTTTTCCTTGTACCCATTTTTTATAAGCGAGAATCGCTTCCGCTATATTTTCAGCGAACTCTTCTTGTCCTTTAGCCGAAGTGAGAAACTTGCGTTCTTCATTATTAGTCAAAAAAGCAGTTTCTATTAGGATACTAGGCATATAGGTTTGATGTAAGACGATAAAACCTGCTTGGCGAACCCCACGATTAGTGCGTTTCATTACTCCTGTAAGTTGATTTTGTACTATTTTAGCCAGCTGAATACTCTGTTCTAAAAATTCCTCTTGCATAATAGAAACACCTATCACTGATTCTGGAGAGTTGATGTTGTATTTGGCGTATTTCTTTTTGTAATCTTCTTCTAAATAAATTACTGAGTTTTCGGCTTTAGCAACCTCAAAGTTTTGCTCATTGGCGTGTAGCCCTAATACATAGGTTTCAGCTCCATCTACTTGAGTTTCGTGAGCATTACAATGTACAGAAACAAATACATCAGCCTTATTTCTATTAGCAATAGCACCACGCTCATAAAGGTCAATCAACTCATCAGTTTTACGTGTGTAGATAACCTTTATATCAGGATAGGCTTCTAACTTTTTGCCTACTAATAATACTATTTTCAGTACTACATCTTTTTCATAAATGTTTTTGTTTACTACCTTGCCAGGGTCTTTACCTCCGTGTCCAGCATCTAAAACTACTTTAAATACAGGTGTTTTTTGAGATAGTCCCAACATTGGTAATGCACATAGTACGCATAAGAAGATATACTGGACAAATTTCATCAATTCTTACATTTTCATTTAATAGGCGGCAAAGGTAAGATTTTTACCTTAATACACCAAAATTGAACAGATATTTAACTGATTATTAACGATTGAAATTCTTCTTCACTAATCATTTTCACTCCTAATTGTTCAGCTTTCTCTTTTTTGCTAGGTCCCATATTATCGCCTATTATCACGTAATTAGTTTTTGATGAGATAGATGACCCTACTTTACCCCCGTGTTGTTCAATGAGGGCTTTGAGTTCATCGCGAGAATATAAGTGAAAGACTCCAGAAACTACAAAAGTAAGTCCTTTAAGGGTATCTGTTTGTCCTTCGGTGGCTTGTTCATTAATCGAAAACTGCAAGCCATAGCCTTTGAGCCTATCGATGAGTTTACGATTATAGTCGTCTGCAAAGAAATTTACTACACTGGTAGCTATTTGGTTGCCTATTTCATCTACCTCCACCAACTGTTCGACAGTGGCATTTTCTAGGGCTTCAATCGTTTTGTAGTGGCGTGCCAGCTTCTTGGCAACAGTCTCTCCTACATACCTAATCCCCAAAGCAAAAAGCACGCGTTCAAAAGGTATTTCTTTTGATTTCTGAATACCTTTAACAATATTCTCAGCACTCTTTTGTGCCATACGCTCTAAGGGAAGCAATTTCTCTACGGTTACCTCGTAGAGGTCAGCATAAGTATGGATAATACCGGCACGGAAGAGTTGTTCTACTGTTTCTTCACCTAAGCCTTCTATATCCATTGCCTTGCGTGAGATAAAATGCTGAATCTTACCTGTAATCTGGGGCGGACAGCCATAAGCATTAGGACAGTAGTGTTGTGCTTCGCCTTCGTTACGAACCAATTCAGTACCACATTCAGGACAATGGGTGATATATTGCACGGGCTGAGCATCTGCTTCGCGCTTATCTAAGTTCACGCCTACAATTTTAGGGATAATCTCCCCGCCTTTTTCTACATATACCGAGTCGCCTATGCGAATATCGAGCTTTTCAATCTGGTCAGCATTATGCAATGAAGCCCGTTTTACTACGGTTCCCGCTAATAACACGGGTTTGAGATTTGCCACCGGAGTAATAGCTCCTGTACGTCCCACTTGGTAGGAAATACTCTCTAAAACAGTGTCTACTTGTTCTGCTTTGAACTTGTAAGCCATTGCCCAACGCGGCGATTTTGAAGTATATCCTAACTCTTCTTGCTGGGCAATACTATCTACCTTTACCACTACCCCATCAGTTTCATAAGGCAAAGTGTGGCGTTTGGTATCCCATTCATTGATAAAGTCCATAACTTCGGCAGTAGAATGGCACAATTTGGAAATATTAGGTACTTTAAAGCCCCATTCGCGCGCTTTTTCTAAACTCTCAAACTGACTCTTTATACCTGTGTTCCCTACCAAAAAGTACAACAAGCAATCCAAACCTCGTTTAGCAACCTCGGCAGTATCTTGCAATTTGAGACTACCGCTGGCGGTGTTACGAGGATTCATAAAAGGGTCTTCACCAGCTGCTATACGTTCCTTATTGAGGTTTTCAAAGGCTTTTTTAGGCATTACTATCTCCCCGCGAATGTAAAAACGTTCAGAGTAATCGCCTTTTAGTTGCAAGGGTACTGAACGAATCGTACGCACATTGGCGGTAATATCGTCACCTTGAATACCATCGCCACGAGTAGTAGCTTGTTTAAGTTTGCCGTTTTCGTACAACAAATCTATAGAAGCACCGTCGTATTTCAATTCGCAAGTAAAGTTAATTTGGTCATTGCCCAACGTCTTGATAATACGCTGTTCCCATTCCTCTAAGTCTTCCTTAGAATAAGAGTTATCTAACGAGTACATACGGTATTCGTGTACTACGGTTGGAAAACTTTTAGTAACAGAACCTCCCACGCGTACAGTAGGCGAATTCTCATCGTAAAACTCTGGGTATGCTTGCTCTAAGGCTTGTAGTTCTTTAAGCTTTTGGTCGAACTCATAATCCGAAATCGTAGGTTTATCCAGCACATAGTAGTTATAATTGTGCTCATTGAGTTCCTCCCGAAGTTGTTGTATCTTTTCTTTCATAATTTTCCTTGTTACCTTTTACCTCTTACCTTTTTACCTCAAAACCCTATCCGGCTCTTTGTTCTTCTCCCATTTTAGGTCTGAAAGCATTGAGGCTTTGATGCCGATAAAGAAATACCACGAACTGCGATAACCGAACGGAGTAAACTGAAAACTCATACGGAAACTGCTCAAATCGCGCTCAAAACGTAATTGGGTATAGGTGAATCCTTGGTTTACAAAATCATAACCGCTCGAAACTCCTACCTGCCATTTGGGCGTGAGCGATACGTTCCCTGAGAACATTAGTGAGTTGTTGGATATCTTATTTTCGCGTGCTTGGTTGCTATAAGTAAGCGAGTGGGCTAAGGTTATGTCCCAAGGGATAACTGCCTTGTAAAAAGTCTTCTTCTCTTCTTTATCCTCGCCTTCTTTGCGGTTCTTATCCATATCCTGCACTTCGCTTAGTGGTTTCGACGACCCAAAGAGGTCATCAGTACGTCCTCCCGCTACGTTACCCGTCTGTTTGTCTTTATTCTTGTCTTTTTTATCTTTGTTCGAGAATGAATAGTTGGTAGAAATATTGGCATTAGTAAGTCTAAAAAGGCTACCGCCGTTGTCTATATTCCATTTCTCCATTTGTCGTCCGTTGTTGTCTATTGCATAAGGGTTCAGTGTTGCCCCGAAGTTCACCCCGAGCTTCCCGTTGAAGAACGAAGTACCCCCCGTAATGTTCAGCGGACTAAATTGCTTGGTAATCACGTTGTAGTTAGAACTGAAATTGAGACTATTCAAGAGCATTACCTTTTTCGGCTCAGCATCAGTGCTATCTTTTTGTTTCACTTTGGCTTCAAAGGTGTTTGCCAATGAGAACCCTATCGATTGCGACTCACCCAAACTTGGCGTACCGTAGATACCCCCCTCAAAACGGGTGTATTGTGAGCGGTTGCCATAAGCGTCTGAAATGTAATAATCGTAATACTGGTCAAAAGAAGGATTATAACCATAACTCACCGAGGGTCGCATTACGTGGCGAATAGCTTGTATTTTAGCGTTCTTGCCAAAACGGAAAGTACCGTAGATAGTCGTACCGAGACTCGCCCCGAGGTTGTACGTCATAAAACGGTCAAAACCACTGAGGGTGTCAATGCCTACCTTGCCCGTATTGCTATTGAAGTCCTTACGGCGAATTGTCTTAAATTGCCACGTCTCGTTTAATGAAGAGTTCAACCCTAAGGTAACGTATTTAAATAGCTTAGCAGTTGTACTCACCGGTATAGAGTGTCGCACTCCGTTTCTCGCCTCGTCAAACATTTTTTTAGTAAAGAACAAACTGTCATAGGTCGAAAAACGGTTATCAGCTTGCATACTGTACTGGAAATTCAAACTCTTGATAAGTCCTTTCTTCGTTTGTCCTTCACGGGCAAAAGGATAAATGCGCTCCATACTTGCACGCATCGAAGGGAGTGTCATATCAATACTTTTGGTATTCGTATTTTGTGAATGCGATGCCGATAGCGATAAGTTAATCGAAGGATACGCTGGGAACGTCTTGGAGTACGAGATAGACGACATCATCGTGTTGTTCAAAAAGTTCGACGTGTTCGCTTGATTGTAGGATTCTTGGTAATATCTACTGTTGCTCGATAGGTTCACCGAAGCCGAAAAGTTGGAATTAGGGTTGGCTTTACCGTCTTTGGAATGCGACCACTGGATATTGTACATACGGCTACCTGAATAGTCAGGTAAGCCCTTCATACTGTATATGTTATTCTCAAACGAAAGATTAAAACTTCCGGAATACTTGTAGCGCTTCACATAAGCCGATTGTGCCCTAAGCCCATAGCTACCATTGGTATAATAGTCACCTGTAAGCGAAAGGTCAAAATTGTCGCTAATTACAAAGTAATAACCTATGTTCTGCAAAAAATAGCCACGGTTATTCACTTCTCCAAAGGTAGGAAAAATAAGTCCGGAAGAACGTCCTGATACCATAGGATAATAAGCAAACGGAATAGCCAAAGGGGTAGGAATATCCACTATATACATATTGCTAAAACCCGCAATAATTTTTTTCTTAGGTACGAATTTCGCTTTGCGTACTTTGATATAATAATCAGGATCGTCAAGGTCTTCAGCAGTAGTAATAATTGCATTTCTCATAAAGTAAGTAGAGTCATTCTCCTTTTTTATGATCTCACCTTTTATATTATTTTCGTCCTGCTTGGTATAAGCATTGCGGATAATCGCCTTCTGGTTGCGGTAATTAAAACGTATCGAATCAGGCTCTATCACATCACTACCTTGCTTAAATACAGGGTGCTGACTATATTCTCCTAAACTATCTTTCAAACGTCCAGCATACACCTCTCCCTTTTCATAATTAATCACATCTACGCCCGCTGTAATGTCAATATCAGTATATTGTACATTAGTCTCATTGTACAAGATGATTTCATTCTTTACCCTATTGAACACAATACTATCTTTAGCCTTGTATTTCACTATATCTTCCAAAGCATTCTTAGGCTTTTTAATTGTATCATTTTTAAGGGAATCTTTAGCCTTTCCTGAAGTCTTTTTAGGCTTAATACGCCGTCCACGACGATCGTTTTTAGGCTCTATAGTGTCTTTTTTAATAGTATCGCGTACTGCCCAAGGATAGGTATAGTTAAAATCACTCGTTTTAAAGGCAAATGATTCAGCATACCAAAAGCAACAGCTTACTATTAACAAGCTGATAATAAAAGTGAGTTGACGTTTATACTGTAACAAAGTTTTTCCGAATATAGTTTTATTGAGGCGACAAAAATACAACTTTTTTTTGAAATGCCAAGAACTATATCGCAACTTACTATTGGAAATGGATCTACTAGCCTCCAAAACTACCATTTATTACTCTCTTTTACTTAAATTATCATATTCATAACGAAATCGCCTTTTTCTTGAATTTTCCGCAATAACTGTAATAACGAATAATAAACGAAGAAAGAACGAACAATAAGCGAAGAAAATACATACTTTACTTATTGACGAATACTTAACGAATTGAACAAATCATTGAGAATAATGTAAAACTAAAAATATTTGAACACTGCTTGTTTTATTACCTATCACCTAAAAAAATCTCTCTCCCTTCATTCGTAATTCCTAATTATTTTGTACTTTTGCCCTTACTTTAACGAAGTAAATGATGATGACTCTCAAAAATATCAAAGTTTTTATTAAAAAATCCCTTGTTTTCAAGATTTTAGCCTTTGCAATAGCCTTAGTGCTTATCTTGCAAGTATTTCCCGAAAAAGCGAAGTTTAAATACGAATTTCGCAAGGGTGAACTTTGGCAACACGATAATCTATATGCTCCTTTTGATTTCCCCCTAAAAAAAACAGATCAACAAATAAACTCTGAAAAACAACAAATTACCAATCAATCTACTGTTTATTACAAACAAGATACAACTGCCTTTATAAGTGCTAAACAGAAGTTTGAACAGAAAAAAAATAGCTATTTCAATCAATTGTCTAAAGACAAAAAAGAGCTCTTACTCCACAAAGCTGAAACATTTTTAACTGAAAGCTATCACAATGGGATAATGCTCAACCCTCCTGTGTTCAAAACTTCCGAAATCGCAATTATCAAGCAAAACAACCAAATTGTTGAAGTCTCTGCCTCTCGTGTATTATACCTTCAACAGCTAAATAATACCATTAAAAACTATTTCAATACCGCTCCTTACAACGAACATCTCAAAAATTACTACGACCTTTTCTTTGATATCCTCACCCCTAATCTTGTAATCGACCAAAATTTTACCCAAAAAGCCTTAAATCAAAACCTCAAAGAGATTGTCTATACGCGTGGATGGGTGAACAAAGGAAAACTTATCATCGCCAAAGGTGAATTAGTCGAAGGTGAAAAACTAAACACTCTCTTATCTCTCAAAGAAGAATATGAAACCCAAACGTGGAGTCAAAATAACTATAATTGGTCGCTATCAGGCTATTACACATTAGTTGCTATAGTATTGATACTAATGGTGTTATACTTAAAAATATACGAAAAGAAAATATACAAAAGCAATGTCAAATTGAGTGTTATCTTGCTCAATATGCTCACGATGATTCTTTTCGTCGGACTCATCTCTCGCTATTTCCCCGATTATATCTATATTGTCCCCGTAGGAATGATGGTGCTCATTCTCAAGTCGTTTTTCGATCTGCGCACCGTCCTCTTTGTGTATATCAGCACCATACTCATCACAGGCTTCATTGTGCCCAATAGCTTCCAGTTTGTGTTCATACAAATTGTATCTGCTATGGCTATCATCCTCACTCCTAAGGGAATGCACTACCGATTGAGCAGTTTTGTATCGGCGGGACTCATCACCGCTGCCTATTTAATTATTTATATCGCTTTCCATACCATTACCGAAGGAACACTCAAAGGACTAGACATTTCCTTGCTCACTCTTTTCATTCTCAATGGTATAGGAATCCTATTTTCACAACCTTTTACCTATATCTATGAACGTACTTTTGGCTTAGTATCCGATGTCTCTCTCTTGGAACTTTCCGACACGAACACCAAACTTTTGCGCCAACTCTCCGAAAAAGCTCCTGGTACTTTCCAACACTCTATGCAGGTGGCAAATCTTGCCGAAGCTGCTGCCGCCGAAATTGGCGCTAATACGCTATTGGTGCGTGTAGGAGCACTATATCACGACATTGGTAAGATGGAAAACCCTATTTACTTTACCGAAAACCAAAAAACAAGCCTCAACCCTCACGACCAGCTCACTCCTGAACAAAGTGCTAAGGTGATTATCAAACACGTTGCCGATGGTGTTGAACTCGCTCATAAAAATAAACTGCCTAAACGCATCATCGATTTCATCAAAACCCATCACGGACGCAGTCTTACCTATTATTTCTATCGCAAAGCCTTAGACCTAAATCCCGAAGGCACTAAAGAAGAAGATTTCCGCTACCCAGGTCCTATTCCTTTCTCCAAAGAAACAGCTATACTGATGATGGCTGATTCAGTGGAGGCCGCTACTAAAAGTCTTAAAAACCCTACTTTTGAAGCTCTTAACGAGTTTGTCGATCGCATCATCAAAAAACAATTAGATGACAATCAATTTGCTAATTCCGATATATCTTTCAAAGAAATCGAAGCTATCAAACGCATATTTAAAAACAAACTCACCAATATCTACCACGTGCGTATCGAATATCCCGAGTAATTGGCACACTTATTGACATCCGATTCTCCAAGTCTCTCCGAGATTCTCAAAAATCTAAAATAAACATCAAAAAATATGAAACACTACTTTGTATTATTTTCGCTAATATCAACAATGGCAATAGCACAAAACCAAACGCCTACCGTCGAAGTTACAGGTGAAGGCATCGTATATGCAACCCCCGATATGGTAAATATCTCTATCAGTATCGAAAAAGAAGGGCTTGATTTGAAGAATCTCCGACAAAAGAACGGTGAAGCTGTGGCTCAAGTATTACAACTTTTGAGTAAGGAACTCCCTATGGAGAATTTCCAAACCAGCTATGTATCTCTTTATAAAGATGATTATAACAAACTAAACAAATATCGTGTAGTGCAAAATATCAATATCAAATTAGAAGATATAAGCAAGTACGACAACTTGATGAATGCTATTTTCGATGCAGGAGTAAACCGAATTGACGGCATCAGCTTTGGAGTAAAAAACAAAGAAAAACTCTTACAAGAAGCACGTATCGCCGCTATCGACGATGCCCGTAAAAAAGCGTTACTCTATGCCGTAAGTTTAGACCAAAATATTGGTAAAGCTATCCAAATCAAGGAAGTAAACTCTCATTTCAACGATATACAACCCGTTGAAAGAATGAGCAAAATGAGTTTAGGAAGTACTGGAAATGATAATACTTTAGCCGTAGGTAAAATAGCTATCGAAGCTCAAGTAAATGTAGCATTCGAACTTTTAAAATAAATTCACTATGGGAACACAAGAAATTATAGCCTATATTTTAGTAGCAATAGCAGCTTTTTTCTTAGTAAAAAAACTGTTTTTTAACAAAAAGAAAGGCTGTTCTGGCGGCGCTAATTGCAACTGCGGACACTAAATAATTAAAAAAAATGCCAATTCACAAATTTGCTAATTGACAAATTATTCGTACCTTTGCGCCCTCAATTTTAAAAATTACAAATTATATCTATGACCGCTATTAGAAATATAGCTATTATTGCCCACGTTGACCACGGAAAAACTACCCTTGTTGATAAAATCTTGCACCACTGCGCACTCTTTCGCGACAATCAAGATTCTGGCGAACTGATATTAGATAATAACGACCTCGAACGCGAACGCGGTATTACCATCCTCTCTAAAAACGTATCTGTTGTTTATAAAGACATCAAAATCAACATCATCGATACCCCTGGTCACGCCGACTTTGGTGGTGAGGTTGAACGTGTCCTCAATATGGCTGATGGCGTACTTCTATTAGTAGATGCCTTTGAAGGTCCTATGCCTCAAACGCGATTTGTACTCCAAAAAGCTATCGAAATGAAGTTGAAACCTATTGTGGTAATCAACAAAGTCGATAAAGAAAACTGTACACCTGATGAGGTACACGAAGCTGTATTCGACCTGATGTTTGAACTCGGTGCCGAAGATTGGCAACTCGATTTTCCTACTGTCTACGGTTCAGCAAAACAAAACTGGATGTCCGAAGATTGGCATAAAAAAACAGATAGCATCGCTCCTCTACTCGATATGGTGGTAGAGCACATCCCTGCTCCTCAAATTGAGGAAGGTAGCTTGCAAATGCTCATCACTTCTCTTGATTATTCTACCTTTACAGGTCGTATAGCTATCGGTCGCTTGCACCGTGGTACCCTAAAAGCTGGTATGAATATTTCATTAGTGAAACGTGATGGGACTATCGTAAAATCTAAAATTAAAGAACTACACCTATTTGATGGTTTAGGTCGTAAAAAAGTAGAGGAAGTACAAGCAGGCGACATCTGTGCGATTGCTGGCTTAGAAGGCTTTGAAATTGGTGATACCATCGCCGATTATGAAAACCCCGAAGCACTTCCTACTATCGCTATCGATGAACCTACAATGAGTATGCTCTTCACTATCAACGATTCTCCTTTCTTCGGTAAGGATGGTAAGTTCGTAACCTCTCGCCATATCAAAGAACGTTTGGAACGCGAATTAGAGAAAAACCTCGCTTTACGAGTAGAACCTACCGATAGTGCCGATAAATTTATTGTTTATGGTCGTGGGGTATTACACCTCTCAGTGCTTATTGAAACAATGCGCCGTGAAGGTTATGAATTACAAATAGGTCAGCCTCAAGTGATCATCAAAGAAATCGATGGCGTAAAATGTGAACCTGTAGAAGAACTCACTATCGATTTACCTGAGAACGTAAGTGGTAAAGCCGTCGATTTGGTAACCCTTCGTAAAGGTGAAATGCTAAGTATGGAGCCTAAAGGCGAACGTATGATTATCAAGTTCATCATTCCTTCTCGCGGTATCATTGGTTTGCGTAACCAATTGCTTACAGCTACCGCTGGTGAGGCGATTATCCACCACCGCTTCTTGGAATTCCAACCTTTCAAAGGTGAAATCGCAGGGCGTATCAATGGGTCGCTCATCTCTATGGAACAAGGAACTGCTATCCCCTACTCTCTCGATAAATTGCAAGACCGTGGTAAATTCTTTATCTTCCCAGGCGAAGAAATCTATACAGGACAAGTAATTGGCGAAAACTCTCGTAGTGGAGATATCGTCGTGAATGTTACGAAGACTAAAAAACTTACAAACGTACGTGCTGCTGGTTCTGATGAAAAAGTGAAGTTAGCTCCACCTATTAAGTTTTCATTAGAAGAAGCCTTGGAATATATCCAAAAAGATGAATACGTTGAAGTAACACCAAAAAATATGCGCTTGCGTAAAATCTACTTAGATGAAAATGAACGCAAACGCCACGAAAAAGAGTTTAAATAATTAAGCAAATATTTTTTAAAAACAAAAGAGGTTGCCCAATATTGAGTAACCTCTTTTTAATTTTTAATTTTTAATTGTTAATTTTTAATTGTTAATTGTTAATTGTTAATTGTTAATTGTTAATTGTTAATTGTTAATTGTTAATTGTTAATTGTTAATTGTTAATTGTTTTATTGTTTCTTCAGCAGTCTTGTCATAGTCAATCCCTAAACCTTCTTGTTGCGATACCAATTCACCTTTCTTGTTAAACACACTGATGATGTTAGAATGTGAGAAATCCACTGGCGATATTTGCTTGTAGTTCACAGCAAGTACTGCAGCAAACTCTCGTGTTTGTTCTTCATTAGAACGAAGGAATAGCCACTGCTCATCGTCCATTTGTCTTTCTTTGGCAAAGGCTTTTAAATGCTCTGGTGTATCCGTCTCTGGGTCTATACTCACCAAAAGGTATTTCACTTGCTTGCGTTTATCTCCTGCTTGTTCATCTACGCGCTTGCGTATTTCGCGCATATCTTTAATAAGGATAGGACAAGCGGTCTTGCAAGAGGTGTAGATCATCACCACCACCAATACATTCCCTTTGAGGTCTTTAAGCTCAATGTTATCCCCATTTTGGGTAGTCCATACCGCTGGTAGGTGATATACTGATAAGTCCGAAAAACTATCCGTCGTCTTTGCAGTGGTACTATCTGCCACTGCTTTTGTATCTGTTGTAGCTGTGTTGCTATTGTGGTTATTACAATTGAGCAATAACAAACTCAGTAAAATAAAATATAGTGTTTTCATTAATAGTAATTTTTTCTAAGGTTTATCTTCATTTTATCATATTTTGCTTCTAAATCTTCTAAAAATCCCTCCAAAACATCGGCTACATCTTCATAATTCTCATAAAGGTATTTATCGTCAATTCCTTGTTCCATAATCCCTCTTATTTCTTTCAATTTAGCTCTTATATATTTATACGAGCTTGTTGTTCCATCATAGTATAGAAAATCTTGTACATATTCTCTCAATATATCATAATCCGCATTAGCTTCTACAATCATAGCTTTGATATAGATATTCACCAACGCTATAATTGTTAACTCAGCCGATTGTTTATACACCTCTACTATCACATAATTACAGATTTCGTCTATATCGTTATATGCCATATTCTTTAAGTTGTTATTATCGCCTAATAACAACTCACAATCTTCTATAACATCTCTATATTTTGTTACAATATCTTTCATTATTAAAGCTAACCTCCTCTGCATCTCTCAGAGATCCTCAGAGTTCCTCCTATTTTCTTAAAATCTCTCCAAAAATTCTGAAACTCATTTGTCAATTATTATAGTAAGTCAGAATTGGTTTGCAAAATTTTCGTCACTACATTTTGCCAAAGTTTTAGGTTTTATCAAAATTGATTACCTGATAATCAATTACTTTTAAAGTATGTTATGTAGGGGCGTTTTGCAAACGCCCCTAAAAGAAAACTTTTTTATTCACAATCTATTTTTTGTTTGAATATAATTTCGTAAATTCGTAATTCGTCATTTATTCCCATTAAGACAAATAGCAATCGCTTTTGCGGCTTGTCCCCCTTCGGGGGTTCGGGGGCTATCTCGTAATTCGTATTTCGTAACTCGTAATTTATAAAGCACATCTAAACCCCATATTCAGCATCGTATAGTTCGCTTTGAGGCTACCTCTCAGCGCATACCGCATAAAAGCTCCATAGTTAGTAAGGTCGGAAGCATTGAGCGCACTCCCGCCACAAAAAAGAGCATCGTCTCCTTGCTTGTCTTTGCGCGAGTCCCCCGAGAGAAGCACACTGTTGAAGTCCGACACCCATTCCCATACCAAGCCGTGCATATCATATACACCCCAATAGTTCTTGGGCGTACTGCCTACTTTCTGTAGGTAGGTCTTGGGCGTTTGCATGCTCCGCACTATATACTCTTGATAATGTTTCTTCTTGCGGGCATCTATACTTTGGGCATCGGCTTGGGCTACGTACTCCCACTCGTCGGTTGTCGGTAGTCGCTTTCCTTCACACTCACAATATTTCTTGGCAGCAAACCACGAAATGTGGGTTACAGGGGCTTGTGCCTCCAGCGGACTAAATTCTAAGTCGCTCTTCCAGTGCGAAAGATAACTCTTCTGCGCAAAGATTCCCTTCACTCGAGAACGCTGCCACTCGGGGTGTTTCTCCAAAAAAGCTTTGTATTGTGCATTGGTCACTGGGTATATATCTAGCTGAAAGCTCTTTACGTTTACGGGCTTTGTCGCTTTATTCTCCCCTTTCACTCCATACAAAGGCACATAGCTTCCTCCTTTAATCGTTACCATAGGAGTAGAAGTTTGCCCTAAGAGCCATCCACAAAAGCATAAAGTTATTATGTTAATTAGGTATTTTTTCATCATTATCACCCAATTAACGTTTATCTCTTACTTTCTTCACTCTTTCAGGGCTTACTACGGTTTTATTGTTCTCCCAGTTGTGATATACGTAGGTGAGCACATCGGCTATTTGTTCTGGGGTAAGTGGTTGAGGAGGCATCATACTGTTGTACTGCTTGCCATTCACAGTAATCCCCCCCGTATGCCCTTTCAGTACGGTCTCTATTGCTCTGTCTACATCAGCATTCAGGTAGTCGGCTTTTGCCAAAGGCGGAAAAGCTCCTTCCAACCCCTGCCCTTGTGCCTGATGACAAGCCACACAAGTGCGCTGATACACTTTCTTCCCGTCTTCCATCTGTTGTGCCAAAGTCTTATTCCCTGACTCCTGCCCCCTATCTCCTGTCACCTGAGACTTAACCACTGACACCTGATAAGGCACTGCCTCTTGCTTGCCGTAGATAGCTGGATTTTCTCTCCCTTGCGCGATGAGTTGACCCAACGCACCTTTGTTGAAAGCACGGAAAATAGCGTGGTCTACTAGCGTATATGAACCAGGCACTTCTACTTTGAATTCTACTATAGCTGCCCCTCCCGCAGGAATAACTGTCGTTTGCACATTTTCGTTTACGAGTTTGCCTCCTTCTACCTGCACTCGGTCAAAGATTTCTCCTATCACGTGGAAAGAAGAAATGAGGTTAGGTCCTCCATTCCCTACAAAAAGACGCACCGTTTCACCAGCGTTTACAGTAAGGGCTTTATCGCCTGCAATAGCTCCTACTTTCCCGTTGAAAAGCACATAATCAGGCTTTTCCGCAAGGGCTTTCTCTTGGCTGAAGGCTTGCAAACCTTCTGCTCCATAAGCTCCTTCGGTATAGAAATCGCCTTGCATCACATAGTATTCCATATCTACTGGGGGCAGACCGCCTTCGGGTTCTACCAATATAAGCCCATACATCCCATTGGCAATATGCAAAGGCACGGGCGCTTGAGCACAATGATATACAAAAAGTCCCGGGTTCAAACATTTAAAGGTGAAGGTACGTTGCTGTCCTGGGGCTACTAACGACGCATCAGCACCTCCTCCTGTACCCGTTACAGCGTGAAGGTCGATATTGTGTGCCAATTTGTTATCTGGGTGATTTTTAAGTGTAAACGATACTTCATCTCCTACACGAGCTCGAATAAAACTCCCTGGCACCGTACCGCCAAATGTCCAAAAAAGGTATTTAGTACCATCTGTCAATTCGCCTTCTTTTTCTATGATTTCAAGAGTAACACTTAGTTTTGTAGCCTTCCGATTGCCTACTGGCGCTGGTACAAAAGGTGGTGAAGTAAGTTGGGCTACCATTTCTCCCTCTACGGGAATATCAGTGGTAGAAGTATAAGTAGTTTGTTCATTACAAGCACTTAACAATAAAGAAGCACTCAATAGTAATAAATTGTATTTCATAAAATCTTTTCTCATCATTATAGTACCAAATTATATAGAAGCAATTAAAATACGGGGGCAAATATAATACTTTTTTGTCTAATAATCTCTATCCCAATATAGCTTTTTAGTTCCGCCCATTACTCCCACAACTCCCACAGCTCCCATTAAAACTGCCCGTGCGGCTCCCACCACTAAAGGTCAAACACTGAAGTCCGTTTCACAAAAAACACATCCTTAATTCTCAACAAAGAAGCCAATAATAGATATACACCAAAACCAGCCCCTAAAGTAGCAAAAGTGCCATAAATAAAGAAAATACGCACATCTTTAGCGCGTACACCTAATTTCTCAGCCAATCGTGCCGATACTGCAAAGCCGTATTTCTCTAAAAAAAATCTAACCTTTGAAATCATATCTAATTATTTGTTACCCGTTGTTTGCTTGTCTTAAAAAGTAGAATTATGCCAACTCCGAAGAAGATAATCAATGAGATAGTCGCATTACGCATATTATTCGTAAATTGGTCTATGAGTCCATAAACACCCATTCCTATTACTATCCCTATTTTTTCAGTCACATCGTAAAAACTGAAGAAAGAAGTTGTATCTTTAGTATCAGGCAAATAAGCCGAATAAGTAGAGCGAGAAAGCGTTTGTATACCTCCCATTACAAGTCCTACTAAAGTAGCAATGATGTAGAATTGTATCGGTTTATACACGTAATATGAAAGTAAGCAAATTCCTACCCATATAGCATTGAGCCCTATTAACACCCAAATATTTCCCCATTTGCGCACTGCAATAACTGTGAGTCGTGCTCCTACTATAGCTACCAATTGAATTATGAGCACACTCACTATTAGTCCTATAGTACTTTCTTCAGCACTCGCCCATTGTATTTCTTGTTCTCCAAAATAGGTAGCTACCAGCATTACGGTTTGCACTCCCATACTATATACAAAAAAAGCAATGAGATACCATTTCAATCGTGGCGAGGTAGTGAGTTGTTGCCATACTTTCCGTAATTCCTTAAATCCATTAAAAAAAATACTCTTGGTAACTTTAGCTCCATTTTTCTTATATGATGGAAGGTAGTAAAAAGGAATACTACTGAACCCTATCCACCATACTCCTACTGTGATAAACGAAATCCGCATCGTCGTGAGTGTCGTTTCGGTATCAGTAGTAGTAAAACCTATCCATTCGGGTTTCATCACCATTATCAAATTGAAAATCAATAGCAACACACTCCCCGCGTAGCCTAAACTATAACCTTTAGCACTTACTGCATCGTATTGTTCAGGCAGAGCAATATCTGGCAAATAGGAATTGTAAAACACTATACTTCCCCAAAAACCTACTACCCCACAAAAATAACAAAATAAACTAAAATAGATGTGTTCTAACGAAAACCAGTACAATCCTATACACGAAATTGCTCCAATATAGCAAAAAAAGCGCATAAATGTTTTTTTGTTGCCTAAATAGTCGGCTATACCACTCAAAATAGGCGAGAGTACCACCACCACAGCAAAAGCCAAAGCGGTTACAAAAGCGATTACCGATGTACTTTTGATTATCATCCCAAAAAGGGCTATATGGGTAAGCCCTGCAATGCGAAATAATAGTCCGTAAAAAATAGGAAAAACAGTGGAAACGATGGTAAGTGAATATACTGAGTTCGCCCAGTCATAAAACGCCCAAGCGTTGAGTAGTTTTTTATTGCCTCTTTCTAATCTGTTCATAGTTTAGTGTTTTTTACTGCGTTTGTTACTCCATTTTTCGAGTAGATAAATCACTAAAAAACCTGCTATTGCTAATAGTACAGCAATGAATATTTGAGGTTCTGTATGGGTGACTTCTTTAAAAGTACAGGGCGATATGCTCTTTTCCCACACTGCCACAGCATTGCCTTGAGCATCTGTATCCCATTTCAAAACCTCTTTCCAAGGCCATACTTTGTTTAGCGACCCCACGATAAAACCAGTCAACCCTGCAAAAGTAAGAGTCCGATATTTAGCAAACAACCATTTCAGCGCCTTAGAAAAACTTAAAATACCCGTGATTGCTCCTACCCCAAAAACACTTATGAGTTTAAAATTCCACGAACTCAAAGCGTCTAAAACTGTGTGATAAGCTCCTAACAGCACCAATATAAAAGCTCCTGAAATCCCTGGTAATATCATCGCGCAAATAGCCAAAGCTCCACAGAAGAAAATAAATATCAAATTCTGGTTACCACCATTCACTAAGGGTGGAATAACCGTAATAAAATAAGCAACTCCCCCCGATATGAGCATCACGAGTATTGTAGCTAAATTCCAACGCTTGATTTCTTTTATCAAAAAAAGTACGCTGGCTATCATCAATCCAAAGAAAAAAGCCCATATCATTATAGGTTCATTTTCTAAAAGCCATTTCATCCCTTTGGCAAGCGATATGATGCTAACCCCTATCCCTGCCAAGAGTGCTATAAAAAAATTACCATTAATATGTTTCCAAAAAGCTACAATCCCTTTGCTGAATAAAAGCTTAAATGCTTGTAAATTGATCTTGCTAATAGACCCTACAAGCTCTTCATAAATCCCCGATATAAAGGCTATGGTACCCCCAGAAACTCCTGGTACAACATCGGCTGCTCCCATTGCCATTCCTTTGGAAGTAATAAATAAATAATCTAAAAAATTGCGTTTCATAACAATTTATAATGTCTCTTTCTAACTTAAACGGCGCAAAGATAATAATATTTTGCTAATTAATAGTCTATCAGTATTGATTTGCAAATTTTTCGTTCTATACTATCCGTGTAATTCCAGTAGCGTTTGCTGCCATAATATATATTCTTTACGTCTAACTCTCATTAAGTTAACGTCAGTTCGATATAACAGAACATTGATTTACAGCTTTGTAACATAATATATTCACAAAATAATTCACCGTCAGGTGAAAATTCGTGGGAGATTAAAAAATAAAGA
>NZ_JAESPJ010000040.1:0-36316 GCF_016806945.1 Capnocytophaga genosp. AHN8471 | reverse complement strand
AAACTTTTCGGACAGGCTCATTCTTAAACCTTAATTGATTATGTTATTAGAAGAAGAATTTGAAAAAGCCTTAAGTCTAAAAGAAGAGCCTAAATCATCTCTACTAATGATAGATTTAGTACTTTTAGCAAGGAGTGAAAATATTTCTGATAAAGAAATAAAAGCAACATTGCGACATTTATTTGTGAAGTATTATGAAGAAGGTGAGAATAACGATGATGAATCTCGCGATAAAGCTGATAAAATAGCTGACCTATTAGATGCTATAGAATATGATCGTGTTTGAAACAAAGAATATTTTGTACATAGTATAAAACAAAACAAACATAAATATGCAAAATACAACCCATTACAATCAGAGATTGAATATCAATGAACTAAATAACACTGCTAATTTAGAGGAAGCTATAAAAAATGCTGAACATCTGTATATTAGTAACCTATTAGGTGATGAAGAACTTTTGTCTTCTATTAATTCCTATTTAAAGAAGTACAATAAAAAACTTTGGTTGTCTTTAAATAAAAGTACAGAGATGAATCAGGAGAATTTAATACAACTACGCTATTTAACCAATGTAAAGAAACTAAAAATAATTGTATTCAATGGCTTTATAGAGGATTTATCAGAGCTATCGCATATTGATGATTTAGAAGAATTTACAATATATAATAATGTAAAAAAAGGTATATCCTTAGTTCCTTTGGCTAAGTTTAAAAACTTATCATCTTTAAGTTTATATACTGGATTGACTATAAAACAATACGCTGTACTCAATACATTTGAAAAGCTGGAGCATTTGAGCGCTCGAGAAATAGATTTTTCTAAACTCAATAATTTACCTATTAAAGAACTTACTGTTGATAGTAAGTTTATCCATAGTGATTTGATTGCTGAGAAATTTGCTAATATAGAATATATTTCTTTACAGAACTGTAAAGATGTTAGTATAGAAAATATTGCTTCGTTACCTGTGGTTTCTG
Organism: Capnocytophaga genosp. AHN8471; assembly: GCF_016806945.1. Lineage (NCBI taxonomy): Bacteria > Pseudomonadati > Bacteroidota > Flavobacteriia > Flavobacteriales > Flavobacteriaceae > Capnocytophaga > Capnocytophaga genosp. AHN8471. The sequence goes on along the minus strand of NZ_JAESPJ010000040.1, from coordinate 35,335 downwards.
ATGTGCGATTGAGGTATATGCCTCATATTACAAGGCTTGCTTCTTTTAAAAATAAAGAAAATATATTTCATCTCGAATGTGTTCATTTAAAGAATCTTGAGAATATAGAAGCTCTTTTTGAATTAAAGCAACTAAAATATCTGATGATTACAGATTTAGAGAAACTTAAAGCTGAAGATTTTTATAGATTAAAGGAACTTCCTAATTTAAAAGTAGCTTATATAACATTTAAAAATGCAAAAGAAAATGACAAATTCATAACATTTGCTAATACTCATAATTGGATATATAAACAGCCTTCTTTAGCTAAAACAATTCTTTAACCCTACCTTAGAGAAACCTTTGTTTTTGTCAAAATACTTATTATACCAATTTTTTCCGTACTTTTGCCCCTCGATAATATCATCATTTCAAAATGAAGAAGAAAACTACAAATATCACCCCTGTAGAAAACCTTGATGTTCAAGGCGCAAGGGTGCATAACCTCAAAAATATAGACCTTTCCATTCCCCGCGAAAAACTTGTTGTCTTCACTGGGCTTTCTGGTAGTGGCAAGTCTTCATTGGCTTTTGATACTATTTATGCCGAAGGACAACGCCGTTATATCGAGACTTTCTCGGCTTATGCTCGCCAGTTTCTCGGTGGATTAGAGCGCCCCGATGTAGATAAAATCGACGGACTCTCGCCTGTGATTGCTATCGAACAGAAAACTACCTCCAAATCACCGCGCTCTACAGTGGGTACTATCACCGAAATCTACGACTTCTTGCGCCTGCTTTTTGCCCGTGCTTCCGATGCTTATAGCTATGCTACAGGCGAAAAGATGGTAAGTTATACCGATAGCCAAATTCAGGAACTCATTACTAAGGAATACAAAGGCAAACGCATTAACCTATTAGCGCCCGTGGTTCAATCGAGAAAAGGACATTACCGCGAGCTCTTTGAGCAGATTGCCAAACAAGGATTTGTAAAGGTGCGTACCGATGGCGAAATTCGTGATATTGAAAAAGGTATGAAGCTCGACCGTTACAAAACACACGATATTGAAATTGTGATCGACCGTATGCTAATTGATGATACTGACGACACCCAAAAACGCCTACAAGAAAGTATCAAAATTGCAATGAACTACGGCGACGATGTGCTAATGGTTTTAGAACACGACCAAAAAAAAGCTCACTATTTCAGCCGACATTTGATGTGTCCTTCTTCGGGCATCTCATATCCTCTTCCTGAACCTAATACCTTCTCATTCAATTCTCCTAAAGGAATGTGCCCGCACTGCAATGGGTTGGGTGAAGTGCAAGAAATCAACCTCTCCAAGATTATCTCTGATCCTTCTATCTCTATCAAGAACGGCGGGATTACAGCTGTAGGAGAGCAAAAGAATACTTGGATATTCAAACAATTAGAGCTCATTGTACAAAAGTTCGGTCATAAACTCTCCGACCCTATTGAAACGCTTCCTAAAGAAGCAATGGATATTATTCTCTATGGTGGTAAAGATAAATACGCTATCAAATCGGATGTATTAGGCATTACGCGCAATTTTGAAATTGATTTTGAAGGTATCATCAACTTCATCAAAAGCCAGCACGAAAATGCCGATATGGCAGCTATCAAGCGCTGGGCTGAAGAGTTTATGGATACTATTCCTTGCGAGGAATGTCACGGCACTCGCTTGCGTAAAGAGGCGCTTTACTTTAAAATAGCTGATAAAAATATAGCTGAACTATCAGCCTTAGATATTGCAGATTTATTGGCGTGGTTCAGATCTCTACCTGAGCATCTCTCTACCAAACAACGCAAAATAGCAGAAGAAATTATCAAAGAGATCACCACCCGACTCCAATTCCTCATAGACGTAGGGCTTACTTATTTAGTTCTTAACAGAAGTTCTAAATCATTGTCTGGAGGAGAAGCTCAGCGTATCAGACTGGCAACACAGATAGGTTCTCAACTCACAGGGGTACTCTATATACTCGATGAACCTAGCATTGGTTTGCATCAGCGAGATAACAAACGGCTTATCAACTCGCTGAAATCGCTCAGAGATATTGGCAACTCAGTAATTGTGGTAGAACACGATGAAGAGATGATACAAGAAGCCGATTATGTAGTGGATATAGGACCTAAAGCGGGCGTAAATGGAGGGGATATCATCTTTCAAGGAACGCCTAAAGAGTTGCTAAAAGCAAATACCATCACCGCCGACTATATGAGTGGGAGAAAGAAGATTGAAATACCCGCCCAAAGGCGCAAAGGCAACGGCAAAGAAATCATCTTAAAAGGCTGTACGGGCAACAACTTGAAGAACATAACCGTAAAGTTCCCCTTAGGGGTAATGATAGGGGTAACAGGTGTATCGGGAAGTGGAAAATCAACGCTTATTAACGAGACTCTGTACCCTATCTTAAACGCTCACTTCTTTAATGGCGTAAAAAAACCGATGCCTTACAAAAGTATTGAAGGCTTAGAACATATTGATAAGGTAATCGATATCGACCAGTCACCTATTGGGCGTACACCACGTTCAAATCCCGCTACCTACACAGGTGTTTTCAGTGAGATACGCAACCTCTTCACCCAAGTACCCGAAGCACAAATACGTGGCTACAAACCAGGTAGATTTAGTTTCAACGTGAAAGGCGGTAGATGCGAAACCTGCGAAGGCTCAGGCTTAAAGGTGATTGAAATGAACTTCCTACCCGATGTGTATGTGCCTTGCGAAACTTGTAAAGGAAAACGCTTCAACCGCGAGACGCTTGAAGTGAGATACAAAGGGAAATCTATTGCCGATGTGCTGGATATGACCATAAGTGAAGCAGTAAAATTCTTTGAACCTATCCCTAAAATATACCGCAAACTAAAAACTATTGAAGAGGTAGGTTTAGGCTACATCACTTTAGGGCAACAATCTACTACCCTTTCAGGAGGAGAAGCCCAACGAGTGAAGTTAGCTACAGAGCTTTCTAAAATAGACACGGGCAATACTTTTTATATATTAGATGAACCCACCACAGGACTCCATTTCGAAGATGTGAAAGTACTCCTCGAAGTACTCGACCGTTTAGTAGATAAGGGCAATACTGTTCTGGTGATAGAGCACAACCTCGATGTTATCAGAAAAGTAGATTATATCATAGATATAGGGCACGATGGGGGTAAAGCAGGTGGCGAAGTAATAGCCTTTGGTACTCCTGAAGAAGTGGCTAAAAACAAGAAGAGTTTCACTGCCGAGTACCTAAAATAAAAAGGGCGTGCTGTTAAAGCACGCCTCTTCTTTATAAAGATTTTTCTATTTGATCCGCTATATTTTCAAACAAATCGTTCTTTGTTTTTTCGTATAATTCGCGGAACTTCTTAGCGTATTCTTTAGGAAAAGACTTCCAAAAGTTTTCATCTTCTATTATGTTATTATAATAATAGTGGTATCCTTTAGGTATCTTTGCTATCGACTCATATAGCACTTCAAACTTGTTAGGTATATTGCTTTTCGCAATAAGGTAGTACAGAATTTCTTTCTTATAAATAGATGCTTTAGGAAGTATTTCCAAAATAAGTTTGTTAAGACGAGAACTATTTTCTTCTAAATTAGAAAGAACTTTAAGAGCTTCTAAACTGTAATTATCATCGCATTTCTTAAGGCTTAACAGATAATTATAGAATAAATCAGCCCAACGTGAGTCTATTTTATCAGGTGTAATAGGACGTAATTTTTTATAGAAAAAACCTACGGCATATCCCCCTTTAGTCCCTGCTAATCCTTCTATAGCATCATAATGAGCAAGTACCTTTCCAAATTGAGGAGCAAAAATCTCATAGATTTTCTCTTTGCTATATTCGGCTTCTCCGTTAAGAATACGATAAAAATAATCAGTGAAAAGAGGATATGCCCAATCACTATGTACTAATGTATCAGTGTATTGTTCATAAAAAGATATGATTTTCTCTTGTTTAAATGTATCTAATACATCTACAAGACGCGGTATAATATGATAGTTAGTAACCGAACGCTTCTTAGCCATCACATTGAAGAGTTTATTACCAAACATTTCTCCCAAAAGTGCATAAGTCTCAGGGTAATCTTTATATTTCAACACTTCCAACTCTATAGGCAAACGTTCAAAAGCTGCTACTACGGCTTTCTCGTCAGAGTCATCCATTGCAAGTAATGCTTCAAAGTATTCACGCACTTTTTGAACAAACGACTGATAGTGCGAGGGTAGCGGAACTGTAGCAATAGCATTTGCTAAGAGTTCCGCATTTCCTTTCTGTTTGTTGTTGCTGTACAATTCGTAAAGTTTGTCAATACTGCGTTGCGTACCGAGTTTGGCTAATGCTTTATAAGCTGCTCCTCGTACCACTTTATTCTTATCACTTGCCAAACTGATGATAAAGTCTTCTGTTTTTTCATCTTTCTTGTCTGAAAGTATAATGACTGCTTCAGCTTGTAGGTTAGGCAGGTTTTCAGCAAATATTTTATCTACCAAAACATCTATTCCTTCATAACCTAATTGGTGTAGCAAACGCAATCGGCGTATGTGTTCTGTTTTGTCCTCCAAACGAAAGTCTAATAAAAGAAAGGGGAGCATTGCTTTCCCACAAGTAGGGATAATAGTTTCCTCTACATAATCGGCAAGTTCGGTGTATTTATCTGCTAAAGCATAACTCAAGTAACCATAAGTCCGCGAATCGTCAAACAGCTTGCGTTCAAAAGCATCTTTAAGCACCTCTAAGCGTCCCGACTTGCTCTCAGTAAGAGCTTGTAACACACGTTTCAGCTGTAAATAAGAATAGGTAGTATTCACATCTGCTAAAGCGATAGTGGGAACCTGCTCGCTCTTTTCGGCTTCAGCCTCTACAGTAACACCTTGTGTGTAGAGTACTGAATAGAGCAAAGTAGCGACATTCAATAACTTTTCGGCAGCTTGTGTGCTTTCTACTTGTAGCAAAGATTCTACTTCTTGGGCTAACTTATTGAATACAGGAGCTTTTTCGCCTAACTTTTTCAGTATAGGAACGTGCTTCTGTAGGCGTGGGTCATTCTTCGCAAACTTACTTCCCGCTATAAACAAGCGATTCAGTTCTTGTTGTAAATCGTATAAGGGTTTCATTTTAATCTGCTATTTAACTGATTTCTCAATCTCATCTGCTATGTCTTCAAATACATTTAGCTTGTTCTTCTTTGCCAAAGCTCTAAACTTTTCTACATATTCCTTAGGAAACTGATTCCAGAAATCTGCATTAGAAAGATAGTAAAGATAGTAATAAGAATTACCTGATTTTACTCTCTCTAAGGTATGATAAATCAGCTCAAACTTATTAGGCAAATTGCGCTTTAATACCAAGTGAAACAACCATATCATATCATCTGAATACGATTGAGACAGAGCTTTCAAGAGTAAATCATCTAATCTTTGACTGGTTCCTTCTAAAGCATCAAGTACAAAGAGTGCTCTATAGGTATAATTGTTGTTGAGCTTCTTAAGACTGTTGATGAAAGAGTACAGAGTAGTCACCCAGCGAGGGTCTAACCTATCTACTCTCACTTCCGATTCTTTGCGAGCATTATAAGCATAAGCTCCTGCAATACCGCTAAAAGCCTCTAAAATATTATCTGTAGCAGCTGATTTTCCCAATTGAGAACTGAATACCTCAAAGAGCTTTTCTTTGCTGTAGTTCTTATTCTTGAAAGCACTACAGAAATAGTTAATCCACATATCGCTATAGCCATTGGTATAGGTGAGAAGTTGCTTATGGGTATCATAAAAGGCGAGCACTTTATCGCTGTTCAAGGTATTTAATACCCCCATCATATTGGTAGCGGTAGGGTCATACGTATTCTTGAATACTTTCTTGCGTCGTGCATTAAACTCTTTGTTCTGCAACATCTCCGCAAAGAGTGTATACACTCCCTCACAATCCTTATTTGCCAAAATATCTATATCAATAACAAAGCGTTCAAAAGCTGCGCTAAGCGCTTTCTCATCTGAATCATCTATGGTTAATAACTGCTGATAACGCTCTTGTATTTTCTCCACAAATGGCAGGAAATACTCAGGAGCAGCTACTTTGGCGATAGCTTCTGCCAAGAGCTCTGCATTGCCTTTCTGCTTGTTGGTGTTGTACAATTCGTAGAGCTTATCAATACTGCGTTGCGTACCGAGTTTTGCTAAGGCACTATATGCTGCTCCTCGTACTGCTTTGTTCTTATCACCCGTCAAACTGATGATAAATGCTTCGGTTTGTTCATCCTTCTTGTCTGCTATAATATTAATAGCTTCTGCTTGCAGATTGGGGAGATTTTCACTAAATATTTTGTCTACTAAGGTGCCTATTTCTGCATATCCTAATTGGTGTAACAAGCGTAATCGGCGTACATTCTCATTTTTGTCTTCTAAACGGAAGTCGGCAATGAGGAAAGGGAGCATCGCTTTTCCACAAGCAGGAATAATAGTGTTTTCAACGTAATAAGTGAGCTCTGAATACTTGTCAGCTAAAGCATAACTCAAGTACCCATAAGTGCGTGAATCGTCAAATACCTTGCGTTCAAAGGCATCTTGCAATATTTCCAAACGGCCAGAGTTGCTTTGGGTAAGGGCTTGTAGTACAGGTTTCAGCTGTAAATAGGAATAGGTAGTATTCACATTCGCCAATTGTATTGTAGGGATTTGGCTTTCTTTTGTAGCCTCTGTCTCTACAGTAACGCCTTGAGTATAGAGCACTGAATAGAGTAAAGTAGAAACACTCAATAGTTTTTCGGCAGCTTGTGTGCTCTCTACTTGTAGCAAAGCTTCTACTTCTTGGGCTAATTTATTGAATACAGGAGCTTTTTCGCCTAACTTTTTCAGTATAGGGATGTGCTTCTGTAGGCGTGGGTCGTTCTTAGCAAGCTTACTTCCCGCTATAAACAAGCGGTTCAGTTCTTGTTGTAAATCGTATAAAGGCTTCATAATAATTGACAATTGATAATTAACAATTAACCCAAAGTCCGCATTAAAATAATTATTTGCTAATAAATACTTGCTTTTGCGGATTGTCCCCTTTTGGGGAACGGGGGCTTTTTAGCTATCGTATAATTTAGTATTAGTAGAGTAGTCTAATTACTTTCTCTGCTGTGATAAGTGAAAGTGGTTGCGCTGATAGCAATCCACTGGCTACATCGTTGTGCATCATTACCACAAGGGAAAGCCCCTCGGCATTCGCTGGCAAAAACGACTTCAGATTGCCCGTTGGTGATACAGCGCCTTCCTCAATATCTCTTAGGGTGATAGCAAAACCATTAGCATCTTCTACTACCAAATCCTCCCCTACTCTATAAGCCTCATGTAACGCCAAAAGCACTACAGGGTGTTTATCCATTAGCGGATTCTTAATAGTGTTCTTTACAGCCTTTATCATCTCGGCAAATTGCCCCGAAGCAAAACCTTTCACTGTTGCAAGGTCAGCTTGTGTTAGCCCACGCTCTGAAGCTCCATCAGCCTCCCAACGAATACGCGGATTGGTATCTCCAGGATAGATGTAAAGGTCTTTTAGTTGCAACACACTGAACACACTATTGTCTTCTTTAATATACTTCGCAGCTTTATAAGGACGATAGTTCAACGTTTTATAGATTTTACCCGTTTTGAGATTGAGCCATACACCCTCATCTACATACTCTTTGCGCGCCTCGTTGTCATAACTGTTGAATGACAATTGTACTAAAGAAGCATTCTCTTCATATTGCCCATATTGCATTAACTCAACGAGTTTCCACACATAGCCTATTTGCTCTTCAATTGCTGAAGACAGTTCAGGCGATCCTTCAGGGTCTTCCTTGCGCGCCTTGAGGTAGTCAGTCGCTTTTTTAAGCAAAGCTGAAAGATAGTTTAAGTTGTCTACCACCGCAGTATATTCCTCATTCTTTACCTCCTCAATAGAAAGCAACAGATTGTTGAAAGCCGTTTGAATACCTCCTATGTAGTAGTTTCCTAAGTCTTTTATCTGTGTTTTGAGAGTCGCACGCATTTTAGCATCCACTGATGAAAGCCCCGTATTCACCATATCGCGCAACAGCTTTTGGGCAGTTTCGATACCAGTGAGCTGGGCATCAACCTTCTTAGTGAAAGCCGCCTTATTCACCTTCTTAGGCTTCTCGGCTTTCTCTTTGATAGATTCCTTTTCTTGGGCTTTTTTCTCTTGTTTCTTCTCTATCTTCTCACGTTTAGAGAGAATGTCCTCAGGTACTTCTCCTTCGGTAAACTGACCTGCATTCGCTTCAAAACAGTAAAGCAAACCCACAGAGTGTTTACACGGAAACTGACGACTCGGACAGTTACAGCGGAATACAGGGTTATTAGGGTCTATATAATCAGCTGAACAGTAGTAAGGATTCTTCCCACTCCCTGCGCATTCACCCCATATAAGGTTCTTTTCTGCGTTGATTTTTAAGTTGCTGAATTTGTTTTTCTTCACCAACTCACGCCCTTTTTTAGCCGCCTCAGCATTGGGGGCAAGCTCTTCAATCTTCTGTTGCGTTACTTCTATCATATTTTATATTGTGATTTTTATATACTTTAAAGCGCAAAGATACTAAAAACAATCTAAAAAGCAAGTATTACTCTTTTGAACTCTATCTAATATCAATCAACCATCCAAAGTGTGATTCTTCCTATAAAGCTGTATGTTCTTCAGGTACTTCATCAAATTTCTTATCGTCCTTAAAGGCTGAAATGGGAATAATATCGCCTGAAACAGGCTCTATAATCCGGATATCATTGCCATTATTCCTATTTACATAAAGAATATAATACGTTTCAAACCTAATAGAACTATCATACCCTATCCTTATCTCATAAAACTCTTCACCGTCAATAGCAGCAGTATCCGAAAAATAACTAATACCCCTCTTTCCATCCGAAATCGTCTCTATATACTTAGCCACTCGTTTAGCCAAAGGCAAAGCAAGCACTCTATCCTCAGCTTCTTCTAAACTGATATAAGCCGAAGTATCTTTCACAACAAGTGAATCAACAGCAGCTGCAGCTCCCTTAGCCTCCTGACTACCAAACCATTGACAGCCTAAAAGACCACCAATACATAGTAATAATAAAATCTTTACCTTATTCATAATGTAACTTATTACTTAAAAAAAGTGTACAAAAATATAATAAAATCTTCAATTACAAAATTTCACCCTTAAATTACCAATAAATTCACTCTTTTTCTTATTTTCTATTTATAAATATTTTGTACCTTTGCCCCCAATTTACAAATCAGCTAATATACAAATCGACAAATAAACACTATGCCTTTACAACAAGAAATACAAAAGCGCCGTACCTTTGGCATCATATCTCACCCCGATGCCGGAAAAACTACCCTCACCGAAAAACTTCTACTCTTCGGAGGGGCTATACAAGAAGCCGGCGCCGTAAAATCAAATAAAATAAAAAAAGGAGCTACCTCCGACTTTATGGAAATTGAACGCCAACGCGGAATTTCCGTTGCTACTTCAGTACTCGCTTTCAATTATAAAGAACATAAAATAAACATCTTAGACACCCCTGGTCACAAGGATTTCGCCGAAGACACCTTCCGCACTCTCACCGCTGTCGATAGTGTCATCGTAGTCATCGACGTCGCCAAAGGGGTAGAAGAGCAAACCGAAAAGCTCGTCGAAGTATGCCGTATGCGTAACATCCCTATGATTGTCTTCATCAACAAGTTAGACCGTGAAGGGAAAGACGCCTTCGACCTCTTAGACGAAGTAGAGCAAAAACTCGGCTTAAAGGTAACACCACTGAGTTTTCCCATCGGAATAGGCTATGATTTCAAAGGAATTTATAACATTTGGGAGAAGAATATCAACCTATTTTCTGGCGACAGCCGAAAGAATATAGAAGAAACTATCGCCTTCAACGACATCAATAGCCCTGAATTAGAGAAGATAATATCCGAATGTTCTGCGGCAAACCTTCGTTCCGATTTGGAATTAGTATATGAAGTATATCCAAAATTCGACCGTGAAGCCTACCTCAATGGAGAGCAGCAACCCGTTTTCTTTGGATCGGCACTCAACAATTTTGGCGTACGTGAGTTACTCGATTGCTTTGTCGAAATCGCCCCTTCACCACGTCCCAAAGCCAGCGAAGAGCGCATCGTAAACCCCGATGAACCCTCCTTCACAGGTTTCGTCTTCAAGATTCACGCCAATATGGACCCTAACCACCGCGATCGTTTGGCTTTTGTAAAGATTGTTTCAGGCACTTTTGAACGCAACAAACCCTATTTACACACGCGCCTTGGCAAGAAGCTGAAGTTCTCCAGCCCGAATGCTTTCTTTGCCGAAAAGAAAGAAGTAGTGGATATATCTTATGCAGGGGATATTGTAGGCTTACACGATACAGGAAATTTCAAAATAGGAGATACACTCACCGAAGGCGAAATGCTACACTTCAAGGGAATACCGAGTTTCTCTCCAGAGCATTTCCGTTACATCAACAACGCCGATCCACTGAAATCCAAACAATTAGAAAAGGGCATCGACCAGCTAATGGACGAAGGGGTAGCACAGCTCTTCAAGTTAGATTTCAATGGTCGCAAGGTCATCGGAACGGTAGGAGCGCTTCAATATGAGGTCATTCAATACCGATTGGAGCACGAATACGGAGCGAAGTGTAGTTATGAAAACTTTCCTATCTACAAAGCCTGCTGGGTAGAAGCGCCCGAAAACCCTAAAGACCCCGAATATCTCGATTTCCTACGCGTAAAACAGAAGTTCTTAGCACGCGACAAACAGAACCAATTAGTCTTCCTCGCCGACTCCGCATTCTCTATCGAGATGGTAAAACAAAAATACCCGAACCTGAAGCTACACTTCACATCCGAGTACTAACCCCTGACCCCTGACACCTGACACCTATTACCTACCCCCTGTTACCTGAATAAACGTTTCCTCCAAGTCTCTATGTTTATGGTTGATTTGGAGGATTTTCAATCCGTTCTCCTTAGCAAAGTCAAACACAACAGGGCGCATATCTTCCTCAGTGTCAAAGGTGATTTGATATAAGAAATCATATACATTCTGTGCTGCCGACACATTAGGCAAAGCGCGTAAAAGGCGTTCCTCTACACGGAAATCGAACGCTACCTCTATCACTTGTTCCTTGCCTTGCAGCTCACTCATCTTCTTATCAAGCACTATATTGCCTTGGTGCAGTACGATTACCCTATCCGCAACCGCCTGAATTTCCTGCATAATATGCGACGAAAGCAAAACCGTCTTCTCTTTGCCAAGCTCCTTAATAATATGCCGTATCTCAACCAACTGATTTGGGTCAAGTCCTGTTGTTGGCTCATCAAGAATGAGTATCTCAGGATCGTGAATAAGAGCTGAAGCGAGTCCCACACGTTGGCGATAACCTTTTGAGAGTGCCTCTATCTTTTTATTGCTCTCTGGTGTGAGTCCCGTAAGGGCAATCACCTCCTCCACTCTACTCTTAGGCACGTTGGAATATAAGTCAGCGGTGAAACGCAAATATTCCCTCACATACATTTCGGTATACAGAGGATTATGTTCAGGCAAATAGCCAATAGTCTTCTGTGCCTCAATAGGATGCTGAAGCATATCAATACCGTTAATAGTAACCGAGCCACTGGTAGGGATCAAAGCCCCCGTGATCATCTTCATTGTTGTAGATTTCCCTGCTCCATTAGGACCTAAAAAACCGGTAATTTCTCCCTTTTGGAGCTCAAAGCTAATAGCATTTACAGCCGTTTGCTGTCCATATTTCTTTGTTAATTGATTGACTGTTACTGACATTTCATTTTATTTTGGGCTCAAAAGTACAATATTTCTTTATTCTAACAAATTATTTCTAAATATATTTTAATTTCTCCCATCACTCCCACCATCTGCCCGTGCGGCTCACCCTCCCCCCAGTTCCTCCGAGTTTCTCCCACCGCTCCCACCGCTCCCACCACTTCCACCACTCTCTTTTCCGGATTGTCCCCCTTCGGGGGCTCGGGGGCTATCCCACCGCTCCCATATCAATTGTCATTTGTCATTTGTTAATTGTTAATTATTTTGTACCTTTGCCCCCTAATAAATCATTATATCACTTTTTTATGAAGAAAATAACACTTGTAATATTAGCTTTCTTATTGCTCACTCCCGTAGCAAGAGCTGATGAAGGAATGTGGTTTTTGATGTTCATCGAACGTCTCAACCAAAGAGATATGCAGAAGTTAGGATTACAACTCACTGCGCAAGAAATTTATAGCATCAATAACAACAGTCTCAAAGATGCTATCGTACAATTTAATGGAGGTTGTACAGCGAGTATCATCTCCAAAGATGGATTGGTACTCACTAACCACCACTGTGGTTATGGCAATATTGCCCAGCTTTCTACCCCCGAAAGCAACCACTTAAAGAACGGATTCTGGGCGCGTTCTCACGCCGAAGAACTCTCCCCTAAACAATCATTCGTCCGTTTCTTCGTCCGTATGGACAATGTAACCGATCGTATGTTAGCAGCTGTTACTCCCTCAATGAGCGAAAAAGAACGCGAAGCCGCTCTCAACCAAGAAATGTCTAAAATACAAAAAGAAAACAGCGAAGGTGGTAAATATGTAGTTTCTGTGCGTTCATTCTTCCAAGGTAATGAATATTATTACTTTGTATATCAAGATTTCAAAGATGTACGCCTCGTAGGTACCCCTCCTGAAAACATCGGAAAATTCGGTGGTGATACCGACAACTGGGAATGGCCTCGCCAAACAGGTGATTTCTCTCTCTTCCGTGTATACACTGATAAAGATGGAAATGCCGCCGACTATTCTCCTAACAACATTCCTCTTAAAGCCAAACGTTACCTTAAAGTGAGCCTCAAAGGCGTACAAGATAAGGACTTTGCGATGATTATGGGATACCCTGGACGCACCAATCGTTGGGAAAGCTCTTATTGGGTAGATCAAAAAGTAAAATATGCTTATCCTGCTTGGGTCGAAGCCTCTAAAACAGCAATGGATGCAATGAAACGCTATATGGATAAAGACGATGCCGTACGTTTGCAATACGCCTCTTTATACTCTCAATTAGCCAACTATTGGAAAAACCGCCAAGGTATGATTGATGCCCTTACAGCCCATAAAACAGCCGCTGAAAAACGCAAAACCGAAGCTATTTTTGGAAAATGGGCTAACAAAACCGAAAATAAAGCCGAATACGGCGAAGTGCTCAACACTTTGGCTAAATATTTTGAGAAGACAAACTTGCGCTCTGCCGATGAGAACTACGTGAGTATCTTGTCCCGCGCTTCTTTCTTTATCAAAATACCTTCCCTATACATCAACACTGTCGCTGCCGCCCAACGTGGTGGTATGCCCGAAACCAACTTGCAAAACAGAATTGACAACATCCTTGCTAATTACGATAAGATAAACGCTAATGTCGAAAAAGAAATCCTTGCTGATATGTTGCAACTCTATGCCAACAAGGGGAATAATGTACCTGCTTTGCTAAAAGATGTTAAAACCAAATACAAAGGTAACTTCCTCAAGTATGTCAATGAACTCTTAGCAGGTAGCATTTACCGCAGTAAAGAAGCCTTACAAGCTAATACACAACGCGATGTAGAAGAACTCTTAAAAGACCCTTTATTGCAACTCGCTGAAGCCCTTGTCGAAGACTTCCGTTCACCTTCTCAAGAGATTATAGACTTAGAAGACAGCTATGCCAAAGCGTACCGCAAGTTCGTAAAAGGAATGCGCGATTCTAAAATTAGCACAATCTTGTATCCTGATGCTAATTCCACCTTGCGCCTTACCTATGGTACAGTAAGTCCATTGGCTGCCGATAAACGCAACCCCGATGTAAAAAAGAACTACTATACCACTTTCAAATCTTTAATGGCTAAATACAAAAAAGGCGACCCTGAGTTCGATATGTCTCAACGTATGCTCGACCTTTATAAAAAGAAAGAGTTTGGTAGATATATAGACAAAGATGGCTCTATGCACGTAAACTTCCTTACCAACAACGACATTACTGGCGGTAACTCTGGATCACCCGTGATGAATGGCAAAGGAGAACTCATAGGTCTCGCTTTCGATGGTAATATCGAAGCAATGGCAGGCGATGTAATTTTTGATAAACAACTACAGCGCACCATCAATGTCGATATCCGCTATGTACTTTGGGTAATTGATATTTATGCCAATGCTAAAAACATCATCAACGAAATTGAAACAGTACAATAAAGAGTAGAAATTAGAAATTAGGAGTTAGAGGATAGGTTAATCCCTATCCCCTGACACCTGATACCTGATCCCTGACCCCTTATGCCTAACTTATCAAACTACACAAAAGAATTTAAATACAACTTCAAGATTGCTTACCCCGTCATTTTAGGAATGTTGGGGCACACCTTTGTAGGTTTTGTCGATAATGTAATGGTAGGCAAAGTAGGCATTACCGAGCTCGGTGCCGCTGCTTTGGGAAATACCGCTATCTTTATCGCTATGTCCTTCGCTATAGGCTTCTCGGTGGCTACTACTTCCTTAGTAGCAATGAATGATGAAGCTGGCGATAAACAAACCGTGCAATCCATTCTCAACCATAGTATGCTGCTCAATATCATACTCAGCACGGTACTTTTCTTGCTGATGTTCTTTGTCGAACCAGTGATGAGAATCACAGGACAAAGTGAAAATGTAATCGCTTTAGCAGTCCCCTACACTCATTTGGTTGCCTTTTCATTGATACCTTTAGGCGTATTCAGCACTTTCAAACAATTCGCCGATGGTCTTTCTATGACCAAATATGCAATGTATGTTACCTTATTGGCAAACCTTATCAATATATTTGGTAATTATCTCTTCATCTATGGCAATTGGGGTTGCCCAAAATTAGGCGTATTAGGTGCTGGAGTAGGAACGCTCATTTCGCGTATAGCAATGCCTATAATGCTCTATTATATGCTCAAGTATTTACCTAAAACTAAAGAATACGTTACTCATATCAGTTTCAAAAACATAACTGAACCAATGATAAGAAAAATAAGCAACATCGGGCTACCTACAGGATTACAGATGATTTTTGAAACAGGTATTTTCTCTGCTGCTATATGGATAAGCGGTGTATTGGGCGAAAACCAACTCTCAGCTAACCAAATAGCTCTCAACCTATCAAGTATGACTTTTATGGTTGCTAACGGCTTAGGTATCACAGCTATGATACGTGTCGGCAATCAGTTAGGAGCTAAAAACTATGTCAATTTACGTCGGGTAGCCTTTTCTGTATTCTTATTAGTGTTGTGTACCCAAGTCTTTTTTGCAGGACTCTTAGCCTTATTACGCGATTGGTTACCCTCATTGTATTTGGAAATGGACAATATCGAAAAAGCAGCTACCAATGCAGCTGTAATAAGCGAAGCTGCTAATCTATTATTGATTGCTGCTATTTTCCAAATCTCCGATGGATTACAAGTTACAGCTCTTGGGGCATTGCGTGGAGTCCAAGATGCTAAAATTCCTATGGTCATTACCTTTATAGCCTATTGGCTCATTGCCTTCCCTATTCTTTGTTTTTTAGGGCTTCACACTTCTTTAGGTACTATGGGTATTTGGATAGGATTACTCACAGGACTCACTGCTGTTGCTATATGCCTCTTGTATAGGTTCAACCATATCAGCTTGCGACTCATCGTCAACCGCCATAAATTACCCAATTAACAAATTGCCTAATTGACAAATTATTATTACCTTTGCACGCTCTTTAATTTAAAAAACGAATATGAAAGCAGGAATTGTTGGACTGCCCAACGTGGGAAAGTCTACTCTATTTAATTGTTTATCAAATGCTAAAGCTCAAAGTGCCAACTTCCCGTTTTGCACTATAGAACCTAATTTAGGGGTAGTAAACGTACCCGATCCCCGTTTAGAAAAACTCGAAACTCTTGTAAAACCTGAACGTGTATTACCTGCAACCGTAGAAATTGTAGACATCGCAGGTCTTGTAAAAGGTGCGAGCAAAGGTGAAGGTTTAGGCAACCAATTTTTAGGAAATATACGTGAGTGTAATGCTATTATCCACGTGTTGCGCTGCTTTGAAAACGACAATATCGTACACGTCGATGGCAGTGTAGACCCCATCCGCGATAAAGAAACTATTGATATAGAACTACAACTAAAAGACCTCGAAACTGTCGAAAAACGCCTCGAAAAAGTAACCCGTGCTGCCAAAGCTGGCGATAAAAAAGCCGCTAAGGAAATGGACTTGCTCAATCGTGTGAAAGACGCTTTGCTCACTGGCGTTTCTGCCCGCGCTGTACAAGTAGCCGACGATGAAAAAGAATTATTAGAGAGCTTTCAATTGCTCACTGCTAAACCTGTGTTATACGTGTGTAATGTCGATGAAAAATCAGCTAAAAATGGTAATGCTTATGTAGAACGTGTAAGAGAAGTGGTGAAAAATGAAGAAGCCGAAATCATCGTCTTAGCTGTAGCTACTGAAGCTGATATTACCGAATTAGAAAGCTATGAGGAACGCCAAATGTTCTTGGAAGATATAGGATTAGACGAGCCAGGCGCTTCTAAATTGATTCGTGCAGCTTATCATTTGCTAAACTTGCAAACTTACTTCACCGCAGGAGTAAAAGAAGTACGCGCTTGGACAATCCACAAAGGAGATACGGCTCCTCAAGCTGCTGGCGTTATCCATACCGATTTCGAAAAAGGATTCATCCGCGCCGAAGTAATTGCTTATGATGATTTCATCACCTATGGCAGCGAAGCCAAAGTAAAAGAAGCTGGAAAAATGCGCGTCGAAGGTAAAGAATATATTGTAAAAGATGGTGATATTATGCACTTCCGCTTCAACGTATAACCAAAATTGCTAATTATAAATATTTCATTATATGAGAAAAAAAATTGTAGCAGGTAACTGGAAAATGAACAACAACCTCAACAAATCGTTAGCCCTCATTTCCGACCTATTGAAAAAAGTACCTCAAACTGATGCCGAGGTAATGATTGCCCCTACCTTTGTAAACCTTATCCCAGCAGTAGACGCTGCTAAAGGTAGTAAAATCGAAGTGATTGCCCAAAATATGCACTTTGCCGAAAGCGGTGCTTATACTGGTGAGATTTCAGCTGAAATGTTGAATAGTATTGGCGTAAAAACCACTATTTTAGGTCACTCCGAACGCCGTGCTTACTTCAACGAAACCGACGAAAGTTTGGCTAAAAAAGTAGATACTGCTCTCAAACACAATATGCGTGTAGTATTCTGCATCGGTGAAGAATTAGCCGATCGTAAAGCTAACAAACACTTCGACGTTGTAGGTAGCCAAATCAAAAACGGCTTGTTCCACTTGCCTGCTGAGGCTTGGCAACACATCGTATTGGCTTATGAACCCGTATGGGCAATTGGTACAGGCGAAACTGCAACCCCAGAACAAGCGCAAGAAATCCACCACTTCATCCGCAAAACTATCGCTGATAAATATGGTAAAGAAGTAGCTGATAAAGTATCTATCTTGTATGGTGGTAGCGTAAAACCTGATAATGCTAAAGAAATCTTCGCTAAAGAAGACGTTGATGGCGGTCTCATCGGAGGCGCTGCCCTCAAAGCCGATGATTTTGTTACTATCATCAAAAGTATTTAATTGTTATTGTTAATACACAAACTTTGTCAAAGTTCTCTGGGACTTTGACAAAGTTCACTGCTTTCAATCTAAAAAATGTTACAAAACGACTTATTCCTTAGAGTACTCAACGGCGAAACTACCCAACGTCCTCCCGTATGGATGATGCGACAAGCAGGCAGATATCTACCTGAATTTAGAGCTTTACGCGACAAATACGACTTCTTCACGCGTTGCCAAACCCCTGAGTTGGCAGCCGAAATTACCGTACAACCTGTCGATATAGTAGGTGTAGATGCCGCTATCTTATTTTCCGATATATTGGTAGTACCCCAAGCAATGAACATACCTTTTGAAATGAAGAAAGGTGTCGGACCTTGGTTGCCTAACCCTATTCGTACTGCTAAGGATGTAGTGCAAGTAACAATTCCTAATATCCAAGAGCGTTTGGGGTATGTGATAGAAGCTGTCAAACTTACCAAACAAATGCTCAACAATCGTGTACCTCTCATCGGTTTTGCTGGATCTCCTTGGACGATACTCTGTTATGCCGTCGAAGGGGCTGGTTCACGCGACTATGCTACTGCCAAAGAGTTTTGCTTCACGCAACCTGAGTTAGCGCATCAACTATTGCAAAAAATTACCGATACTACCATTCTCTACCTCAAAGAAAAAGTAAAAACAGGTGTCGATGCCGTACAATTGTTCGATAGCTGGGGGGGCGTTTTAGCCCCTGACGACTATCGTACTTTTTCTTGGCAATACCTTAACCAAATAGTAGAAGCACTTGCTCCGCTTACCAAAGTGATAGTGTTTGCTAAAGGTTGTTGGTATGCCCTCCCCGAAATGGCTACTTCTAAAGCCGCTGCTTTAGGTGTCGATTGGACTTGTGCTCCAAAAACAGCACGTCAGCTCACGGGTGGCAATAAAGTACTACAAGGTAACTTCGACCCTTCACAGTTGCTCGCTCCTCCTGCTCAAATTAAGAAAAAAGTAAAAGAAATGATCGCTGCTTTTGGCAAAGACCACTACATCGCTAACTTAGGACACGGCATCCTGCCTAATGTCCCCGTTGAAAACGCTATCGCCTTTGTAGAAGCTGTAAAAGAATATCATTAAGAAAAAAATATGAAATTAAAACACGCATTCCTTATTATTCTGTTGGTACTTATCATCGACCAATGGAGCAAAATATACATCAAAACACACTTTATCCTCAACGAAGCCGTAACCGTTTTCAGTTGGTTTCAAATATACTTTGTAGAAAACGAAGGTGCAGCTTGGGGTACTAAAATACCCGGTGAATACGGCAAACTCATTCTTACCCTCTTTCGCATTGTAGCGGTAATAGGTATCGGTTATTGGCTGGTATCGGCAGTGAGAAAGCAACAACCTAAGATACTTATCATTTGTATTTCTTTGATATTGGCAGGAGCACTGGGCAATATCATCGATTCGGTGTTTTACGGCATAATTTTCGACCATAGTTATGGTAACATTGCTACCCTATTTGCTGAAAATCCTTACGGAACCCTCTTGCACGGCAAAGTGGTGGATATGTTCTACTTCCCTATTATCGATACTACACTTCCCAGCTGGGTACCCATTTGGGGAGGCGAACGCTTTCGTTTCTTCGAGCCCGTGTTCAATGTGGCTGACTCTGCAATATGTATAGCAGTGGGGCTGATGATTTTATATCACAAAAAGATATTTCCTAAAAACTAAATGAATACAAAAACACTTGAAGACTTAGAGTTCCCCATTGTACTCTCTCATTTGTCTGACCTTTGCCTTACTGAACTCGGCAAGAAATACGCCTTACGTATCAAACCTTTCGACAATCAGGAGAGCCTGTTATTGGCACTGAATCAAACCAATGAATACTTATCGTCTTTTGATAATAACAACACAATCCCTTCACACTATTGCGAATCTATCACTTCCGAAATTAAACTTCTATCTATTGAAAACGCTTTGTTAGAAGTGTCGAGCATTAGGAAGATTCATCGTATCAGCGAGGTTGTAAATACCCAAATTCTCTTCTTTAAGAAGTTCAAAACGCTATACCCTACCCTTTTCGAAACGGCTGATAGTATCGAGTATACTACCGAACTGCTGAACGCTATCGATAAAGTGCTGGACAAGTACGGCGAGATAAAAAACGAAGCCTCTCCTACGCTTGGCAATATACGTCGTGAGCTGAGTGCCTTGAAAGGAAAACTAAACGAAAGTTTCAACCGTGCTCTCGCCGAGTATAACACTGCCGACTATCTCGATGATATCCGCGAGACCGTAGTAGAAAACCGTCGCGTGCTGGCAGTGAAAGCGATGTACCGCCGAAAAGTACAAGGCACCGTATGGGGGAGCTCAAAAACGGGTAGCATAGTGTATATAGAACCGCGACAAACCGAAATCTACTCTCGAGAACTCTCCAATTTGCTTTATGACGAAAAAGAGGAAATCCAGCGTATATTAAGAGAACTTACCGCCTTCATCAGTCAGTTTGCCGACCTGCTGAAAGACTATCAGCGATACATCACAGCCGTTGATATTATTTGCGCCAAAGCTAAGTACGCTCACCAAATGAACGCCCTTTTGCCAAAAATCACTCAGGAGCGCGAACTATTCCTCCGTGAAGCATATCACCCTTTGCTGTACCTGAGCAATGCCAAAAAAGGTGTTACTACCTTCCCTCAAACCATAGAACTGAATGATGAAAATCGTATTATCGTCATCTCGGGACCTAATGCGGGCGGAAAGAGTATTACGCTTAAAACCATTGGCTTATTGCAATTAATGTTACAAAGTGGAATGCTGGTTCCGGTGCATCATCGTTCTAAAATGTGTTTATTTGAACGCATTCTTACCGATATCGGCGATAACCAATCTATTGAAAACCACCTTAGCACATACAGCTACCGACTCAAAAATATGAATTACTTCCTCAAAAAGTGTAACCACCGCACCTTGTTTTTGATAGATGAGTTCGGGACAGGTAGCGACCCCGAATTAGGAGGTGCTTTGGCTGAAATATTCTTAGAAGAGTTCTACCACCGAAAGGCTTTTGGGGTGATTACCACACATTACACCAACTTAAAAATGCTGGCAGATGAATTGCCCCACGCCAGCAATGCCAATATGCTTTTCAACGATAAAACCTTAGAGCCCATTTATAAGCTGATAATAGGCGAAGCGGGAAGTTCTTTCACTTTTGAAGTAGCGCAGAAAAACGGCATTCCGTTTAGCCTCATCAATCGGGCTAAGAAAAAAATAGAGAAAGGAAAAGTGCGTTTTGATGCCACTATCGCCAAATTGCAGAAAGAACGCTCCAAAATGGAAAAAACTGCCGAAACCCTGAAAGATGAGGAAACCAAAGCCCGCGAAGAAGCCAAACGTTTGGAAGAACTCAATGATAAAATAAAAAGCAAACTCGTAAATTATCAAGAGCTCTATGACCAAAGCCAACGTATGATTACCTTAGGTAGTAAGGTAGACCAGATAGCCGAACGTTATTTCTACGATGGTAAGCGTCGCCCTTTGGTATCCGAATTTCTTAAACTCATTGAAATGGAAAATGCCAAGCGCAAACAAATGAGCAAAGAGGAACGCACCAAGCAAAAAGAGGAGAAAAAAACTACTACCCAAGAAGTTCATAAGCAAATGGAGGCTATCCGCCAGCAACGCAAAGAAGAGAAGAAAGAGCGCATTGCCCAAGAACGCGCCGAAAAGGAAAAGCTACAACGCGCCCTTTCAGTAGGCGACCGTGTGCGCATTAAAAACAGCCGGAGCGTGGGAAGTATCGATAAGATTGAAAAAGGCAAAGCCATAGTAAATTACGGGGCGTTTACTACCTCTGTTTCTTTGGACGAATTGGAGCTCGTACAGAAAATAAGATAATTTTATCGAAATTTTATTTGCTACGTAAAATATAATTGCTAATTTTGCATCATTCTAAATTAATAACTATATTTTATGTTCAAACACATCATATTATTTGTAATGCTCGTGATAAGTCCCCTACTATTTGGACAACATCACAAAATCAAAGGAACTATTTTAGATGAAAACAAGTTCCCTGTAGCTGGGGTGTCTATCCAATTGCAGACGAACCCTAACATTGCCACACAAACCGATGTTAATGGGCTGTATACACTCAGCTTTACACCTAATGGCAAAGAGGTAACCTTAGAAATTATCAAAGAAGGGTTTGAAAAACAAACGGTCGTTGTTACGCTTCAAAACAACGAAAACCGCGTCACTTACGTAGATTTCACACTCCCAAAGGAGGCTATTGCTTTGGAAGAAGTAGTAGTGAGCGATAACCCTAGCTTGATTGCTAACTCCGAGAGTTTATCGCGAAAAAAATTAGATAAAGTTCCTGGTGGTACCAATATAGCCAACTTAAAGGATTTGTCCGAAAAGCGTTCTCAAACCCTCAAAGATGCTCTTGTGTGTCAACCAGGGGTGGTTATTCAAGAATTCTTCGGTGGTAACGACCAGCCTCGACTCAATATCAGAGGTTCAGGAATACAAAGCAATCCACAATCACGTGGGGTTGCCCTATATCAAGATGGTATTCCTATAAACTTTTCCGATGGCTCTTATATTATAGGTGTTTTAGAACCTCAAGCATCTAATTTAGTAGAAGTATACCGCGGAGCTAATGCTATGGAATATGGGGGAGCTACCTTAGGAGGTGCTATGAACTTCGTGACCAAAAATGGCTATAACGCCTCTCCTCTTAGTGTAAAAATGGAAGCGGGTAGTTTCAATTACTTCAACAGTAGTCTTTCTTCAGGATTTTCTTCTGGCAAAAACGATGGCTTTATTTCTACTTCCTATAGCAAAAGCGATGGATACCGCACCTACAACTCTTCCAAACGCTTCAACGCATTGCTCAATATTGGCAGACAGTTTACCAATAAGTTTGAAACTCGCCTATATGCCTCATTTACCGATTTGTATTTCGATATTCCAGGTCCTCTTACCAAACAACAATACGAAAGTGATAGCAAACAAATAAATGGAGCTCCTAAACTTACAGTTCCTTATGCTTTCGGACCTAATGTACAACGCGATAAACCTAATAGATCAAGCAAAATTGCACGTTTTGGTAGTAAGTCAGCCTATAAGTTTAACAACCATAGTTTGCTCACTGCTACTTTGTATTACCAATATGCTGATGATGCCTTTTTATATCCCATAGCCACCAATATACGTCACGATTACAACAACGATTATGGTTTGCGTCTTACTTATGATTATAATACTCGTAAAAACGATTTGTCAATAGGGGTACAACTCAGCCAAGGCAAAATGCATCAATTGCGAAACATCAACGAAAAAGGAAGTTTTGGCGCATTATTTGCCAAACAAGACCTCTTATCAAACCACGCTGTAGCCTACATTTCCGATGTATACAAAATCACCGATAAATTCCTTGTGAATGTAGCTGTACAAGGTAGTTACGACACCCGAAAGATAGAAGATAAATTTGAGGGTAGTAGCCGACCTATATCCTTCTATGCCGGTCAAAATTTACGCCGTGTCCAAAGCCCTTCTTCCGTAAAAAAAATTGATAACGAGTATACGTATAACGCTGTCAATCCCAAAGCAGGTGTGATTTATAAGTTCAGTGATAATGCCCAAGTATATGGTAATTATAGCTTT
Organism: Capnocytophaga genosp. AHN8471; assembly: GCF_016806945.1. NCBI lineage: Bacteria > Pseudomonadati > Bacteroidota > Flavobacteriia > Flavobacteriales > Flavobacteriaceae > Capnocytophaga > Capnocytophaga genosp. AHN8471. The sequence continues at coordinate 12,029 of NZ_JAESPJ010000040.1, read as the reverse complement.
AGTTATGAACCCCCTACCTTCCTTGAAATCATTCGTTTAACAGGAGGTGCAGCAATGAGCGGTACACAAGTAATTTTCCCTAATAGTAGCAATGCCAATTCCAGTGCTAAAAATATTGCAGCCTTTGAATTGAAAGCACAAAAAGCACAAACCGCCGAGATTGGAACTAAAGGAAATATTGGTGATGCTTTCGTGTGGAATGTAAGTGCCTATCACTCTTGGGTAAAAGATGAGATTTTTACCCTCACCGATGGCGAAATTGGCATCAATGGTATTACTGTAAACGCTCCTTATACCACCGTCCACCGAGGAGTTGAGGCGTCATTGCAATCTACCTTTGCCAAACGTGTATTTTCAAGTAGAGGTGATGCCTTTACCCTTTTTGTAAACTACAATTACAGCGATTTCTTCTTTGATGGAGGCGCTCTAAAAGGTAACCAAATAGCAGGTATCCCTAAACATTACATCTATGGTGCTTTAGACTATAAACACCCTTCTGGATTCTTTGCCGAGTTCAATGTTGAAGCACTCCCTGAAGATACCCCTACCGACCATAAAAATACTTATTACCAAGATGCCTATCAACTGTTAGGCGCTAAAATAGGATTTAAAAAAGGAAACTGGACGTTCTTCTTCCAAGGTAATAATTTAGCCGATACAGTTTATGCATCTAGCTATTTAATTCAAGACCAAGTAACTCCTCCTCCTGCAAAAGTAGGCAACAGAGTCTTGCAACCTACCCCCACCATTGTCGATAAAACAAACTTTATCCCTGGTGTCGGACGTAACTTTGTAGGTGGTATAACTTACACTTGGTAAAAATCTTACAATTTAGTTTTGTACATATCAAAAAAGATTGTATCTTTGCGCCCGAATTAATAACCGAGGTCGTGAACCTCACTAATTAAATTTTTTTATGCCAGTAAAAATCAGATTACAACGTCACGGTAAAAAAGGCAAACCTTTCTATTGGATTGTAGCCGCCAACTCACGTGCAAAAAGAGATGGTAAATTCCTTGAAAAATTAGGAACTTACAACCCAGTTTCTAACCCTGCTCAAATCGAAATTGATGTAGATGCAGCAGTAAAATGGTTGAAAAACGGTGCTCAACCAAGTGATACAGCTCGCCGTATCCTTTCTTACAAAGGTGTATTGCTTAAATATCACTTGTTAGGCGGTGTTGCCAAAGGTGCCCTTACCGAAGAACAAGCTGAAGCTAAATTCAAAGCTTGGTTAGACGAAAAAGCTAACAAAGTATCTTCTAAAGAACAAAAATTAGCTAAAGAAAAAGCAGATGCTAAAGCTAAAGCGTTAAGTGCTGAAAAAGAAGCTAACGAAAAACGTAAAAACGACGCTGCTGCTAAAGCTGCTGAGGCTGCTGCCGAAGCTACCGCTGAACAAGCTGAAGCTGAAGCTCCTGCCGAAGAAAACAACGAAACTGAAGCATAGACTCATAATATGACCATTAAAGATTGTTTTTATGTAGGAACAATTGTGTCAAAGTTTAGCTTTAAAGGGGAAGTGCTCATCAAATTAGATTCTGACGACCCCGAAATGTACGAAGAATTGGAATCAGTTTTTATTGCTTTAGGCAATAATCTGGTTCCTTTTTTTGTTGAAAAAAGCTCTTTGCACAAATCCGATTTACTCCGTGTAAAATTTGAAGAAGTTAATAGTGAAGCCGATGCCGATGCTTTGCTAAAACACAAAATCTACTTGCCCTTAGCGGCTCTTCCTAAACTTTCAGGTAATAAGTTCTATTACCACGAAGTAATAGGATTTGAAGTCGAAGATATAAACTATGGAAAAGTAGGTAAAATTGTGAGTATCAACGATACTACTTTCCAACCCTTATTCGAAATAGAAAATGAAGAAGGCAAAGAAATCCTTATCCCTATGAACGATGAGTTTATTGAAAAAGTAGATCGCCCTAACCAAAAAATCATCGTAAAAACCCCCGATGGTCTTATCGATTTATATGTAAATTAAACTTTTTATTAGGAGAAATTAATAAAAAGCATTACCTTTGTCGCTCAATAACATTAACACTCATTTTTCCAATGAAAAAATATATCGATACAGGAAAAAAAGATACCCGAAGTGGCTTCGGCGCTGGACTTGCCGAATTAGGTCGCAAAAACCCTAACGTAGTAGCCCTTTGTGCCGACTTGATTGGCTCCCTAAAAATGGAAAAATTTATCGAAGAAAACCCTACCCGTTTCTTCCAAATAGGTATTGCTGAAGCTAATATGATGGGCATTGCTGCTGGTCTTACTATCGGTGGTAAAATCCCCTTTACAGGCACTTTCGCAGCTTTCTCTACAGGTCGTGTTTATGACCAAATACGTCAATCAATTGCCTATTCTAATAAAAATGTAAAAATATGCGCCTCTCACGCCGGACTTACCTTAGGCGAAGATGGAGCTACTCACCAAATATTAGAAGATATCGGACTGATGAAAATGTTGCCTAATATGGTGGTTATCAATCCTTGTGACTACAATCAAACTAAAGCAGCAACCCTTGCTATTGCCGATTATGTAGGCCCTGTATACCTCCGCTTCGGTCGCCCTACCGTGGCTAACTTCACTCCCGAAGACCAAACTTTTGAAATAGGCAAAGGAATCTTGCTAAACGAAGGTTCTGATGTTACCATCGTTGCTACAGGTCATTTAGTTTGGGAAGCGCTTTTAGCTTGTGAAGTCTTAGAACAACAAGGCATCTCTGCCGAAGTGATTAATATCCATACTATCAAACCTTTAGACGAAGAAATCATCCTCAATTCTGTAAAGAAAACCAAAGCAATCGTTACTTGTGAAGAACATAATTACTATGGAGGTCTGGGTGAAAGTGTAGCTCGTGTACTTGCACAACACTACCCTACTCCACAAGAGTTTGTTGCCGTAAATGATACCTTTGGTGAAAGCGGCACACCTGCTCAGCTTATGCAAAAATATGGATTAGATAAAGAGGGTATTTTAAAAGCAGTTCAAAAAGTACTGAAAAGAAAATAAATAGTATGATACAATCAATGACAGGATTCGGAAAGAGCGTGTTATCTCTTGCCGATAAACATATCAGTATAGAAATCAAATCTTTAAATAGTAAGAGTATTGATATCAACACGCGTATTCCTCAGGTATATCGCGAAAAAGAACTCGACTTTCGCAAACTTATTGCTGAACAATTGCAACGCGGAAAAGTAGATTTTAGCATCTTCATAGAAAATACAGGTACTCAAACTCCTTCTAAAATCAATCCTAACATCGTAAAATCGTACATAGAACAAATGCGTGCGATTGTGGATGGCGACCTTACCGAGTTGCTTAAAATGGCAGTGCGTATGCCTGATGCCTTGCAAACCACTTCCGAAAGTATTTCTGAAGAAGAACTTTCTGTTATTTTTCAACATATCAACCTTGCCATTGCCGATTTGCAAAACTTCCGCACTCAGGAAGGTAAAGTATTAGAAAAAGATTTTGTATTGCGAATTAACAATATCAACCGCCTATTACAAGAAGTACAAGGTCTTGACGAAGAGCGCTTAGCTTTGATACGCGAACGCCTTGAAAAAGCAGTTGCCGATATCCAAAATGTAGATGCCAATCGCTTTGAACAAGAACTTATTTTCTATTTAGAAAAATTGGATATTACCGAAGAAAAAATCCGACTCAAAAAGCACTTAGACTATTTTCTAGAAACCCTCCATAGCGAAGAATCTAACGGACGAAAACTGAGTTTTATCGCACAAGAAATTGGACGAGAGGTAAATACCTTAGGATCTAAAGCTAACTTTGCCCCTATGCAACAGTTAGTTGTCCAAATGAAAGACGAACTCGAAAAAATTAAAGAACAAGTATTAAACGTATTATAATCTGCTAATTTGCTAATTTACCAATTTGCTAATTAAAAAATGAACAAACTAATTATTTTCTCAGCCCCCTCAGGGAGTGGCAAAACTACCATAGTAAAACACTTGTTATCACTTGAAAAACTTAACTTAGCCTTTTCTATTTCAGCTACCTCTCGCGCACCTCGTGGTGTCGAACAACACGGCAAAGAATACTATTTTCTTTCAGCCGATGAGTTCAAAAATCGCATACAACACGATGATTTTATGGAATGGGAAGAAGTATATGCTGGCTGTTACTATGGCACCCTAAAATCTGAAGTAGAACGTCTTTGGGCAAATGGTAAAAATGTAGTATTTGACCTTGATGTTGCTGGAGGTCTTCGCTTGAAAAAAAAATACCCTGACCAAACCTTGGCAATTTTTGTAGAACCACCAAGCCTCGTTGCCTTAGAGGAGCGTTTGCGCAATCGCAAAACCGAAACAGAAGAAAAAATACAAATGCGCCTCAATAAAGCCGAACAAGAAATGGCTACAGCTCATCAATTTGATGTAATTATCAAAAACGACGATTTGCAACAAGCCCTACAAGAGGCTGAACGTATAGTAACCGAATTTATCAATCGATGAAAAAACAAATAGGCTTATTCTTTGGATCATTCAACCCTATCCATATAGGGCATCTCATCATTGCCAATCATCTGGTAGAACATAGTGCAATGGACGAATTGTGGTTAGTCGTAACTCCTCAAAACCCATTTAAAGAAAAACAATCGCTGTTAGACAACCACTTGCGACTGGAAATGGTAAATTTAGCAATAGACGAATATCCCAAGTTAAGAGCTTCAAACATCGAATTTCAGTTGCCTCAACCCAATTATACAGTAAACACTTTAGCCTATTTGGAAGAAAAACACCCTCAAGTTAACTTTGCCTTAATTATGGGGGAAGACAACCTAAAAAGCTTTCACAAATGGAAAAACTACGAGTATATTTTAGCTAATTACCCTATTTATGTATATCCTCGTATTTCAGAGGGAGATATCCCCCAATCCTTAATCAATCACCCACAAATCACTCGTATAAATGCTCCTATTATTGAACTCTCTGCTACTTTTATACGTGAAGAACTCAAAGTAGGGCGCAATATACGTCCATTACTCCCCGAAAAAGTATGGCAATATATCGATAAACTGGGACTCTACAGATAAAAAATTATCAATGTCTCTCCGAAATACTCCCAAAACTTCATTTTTCAGTAATTTGATCATCAATAAAATTAAAACAAAATGTCAAAAACAAAAATACTAATGGTTTGCTTAGGCAATATTTGCCGTTCACCCTTAGCCGAAGGTGTGATGAGAAGCAAACTCCCTTCCGATAACTTTGAAGTAGATTCAGCTGGTACTGCCAATTATCACGTGGGTGATGCCCCTGATGATCGTTCTATTGCTTCTGGCAAACAACACGGAGTAGACATCTCTATGCTTAGAGGACGACAATTTTCTGCCAAAGATTTCTCACACTTCGATTATATCTTTGTAATGGACAGAAGTAATTACCAAAACGTGATCCGCCTTGCTAAGAACGAAAAAGAACGTGCTAAAGTACATTTTTTAGCCGATGCTTTAGGAGGAATGGCACGACGTGAAATCCCCGACCCTTATTACGGTACAGAAGCCGATTTTGAAAACGTCTATCAGCTCATTGACGAGGCTTGCACAAAAGTTGCTCACAAACTATCTCCTAACCCCTAACTACTATCTCCTAAAATGGACTTCTCATCTAAACTCTTAGAAAACGCTGTATACGAAATAGCACAATTGCCCTCTATAGGCAAGCGCACCGCCTTGCGTTTAGCCTTACACCTGCTCAAACAACCCGAAGAGCAATCCTTGCAGTTAGCACAAGCCATTGTAGCGTTGCGAACCCATATACAGTATTGCAAAAACTGCCATAACATCTCCGATGTCGATCTTTGTGAAATATGCGCCAATCCCACTCGTGACACAGGCATCATCTGTGTTGTAGAGGATTTCCGCGATGTAATGGCAATAGAGAACACAGGACAATTCAGAGGGCAGTATCACGTCTTAGGAGGCAAAATATCCCCCATTGATGGGATTGCCCCTTCCAATCTACACATCGCATCACTGATAGAAAAAGTAAAGGCAGGCAAAGTAACAGAACTCATTCTCGCCCTAAGCAACACTATGGAAGGCGATACAACCAACTTCTATATCTACAAACAAGTAGAGCCCTATCACATCACTATCTCCACCATAGCACGCGGCATAGCCGTAGGCAGCGAACTCGAATACACCGATGAAGTAACCTTAGGTCGCAGCATCGCCCATCGCATCCCTTTTGAAAAAGCCATCAAAGCAGTATAACCCCACACCTCCCACACCTACCACACCTCCCACCGCTCCCATCCCTGCCTGTGCGGATCGCACCTCCCATCCCTGCCCGTGCGGCTCACCTTCTCTCTCCAAAAATTCCCTAAAAAAATCCTATTTCATTAGGTTATTCAACTTTTTTACACTACATTTGCCGCACTGTATAAAATAAAAACATCTTTATTTTACACAAAATATAGATATAATAACCTGATTATGAGTTCCAAGTTTTTTACTAATACAGAAGGAAATACCTTGTTCAAGAAATTTGAAGGGATTATTAAAGCAATGAAACCAGCAGCTTTTAAAGCTGTTTCAGCTTATTTTCGTTCTTCAGGCTACTTTAAAATGCGTGAGATGCTAAAAGAAGTAGAAGAAGTTAAAATCTTAGTAGGTATCAATGTAGATACTCTTATAGCTGATGCTCAAAAAAGAGGAATTCTCTACTTTAAAAATTCGGACAAAACTAAACAAGAGTTTGAAAAGTGGTTTATTGAGGATGTAAAAGAAGCTCAATACTCTAAAGAAGTAGAAGAAAGTATCTTGCAGTTTATTCAAGATATTGTAGATAAGCGCATTGAAGTAAGGGTACACAATAGTCAATCTATTCACGCTAAATTCTATATTATTTTACCAAAAGAACATAGTGAATATACTGATGGTTGGGTAGTAATGGGCTCTTCTAATCTTACTGATGCAGGTATTGGTAGTAAAAAAGCTCCTAACTATGAATTGAATATAGCTTTAAAGGATTTTGATGATGTAGAATTTGCAAAAAAAGAGTTTGATAAACTATGGGAAGACTCAGATGTATTACTTCCTGCTGATGTAGAAGGACTAATTAAGAAAACTTATATTGGACAAGCGTTTACTCCTTTTGAAATATTTATAAAACTACTTATAGAGTATTTTGGAAAAAATATTGATTACGATCCTAATACAGTGGGTGACTTGCCTTCAACCTACAAAAAGTTAAGTTATCAAATAGATGCTGTAAACCAAGGATTTGACATGCTACAAAAACACAATGGTTTTTTCTTAGCTGATGTGGTTGGATTAGGAAAAACAGTTATAGCCTCGATGATAGCTAAACGTTTTTGTATAGCCAATGGTTTTGCACAAACTAAAATATTAGTAGTTACTCCTCCAGCAGTAGAAAAGAGCTGGAAGCAAACTTTTAGAGATTTTAGGTTAGATAAGAATACTAAGTTTATTACCAATGGTAGTCTCAATAAAATAGTAGATGAAAAAGATTTGGATAACTATTGGGAAATAGATGAATATGATTTAATTTTAGTAGATGAAGCGCATAAATACCGCAATCATAGATCGCAAGGTTTTGATTACTTACAACGAATTTGTAAAACCCCACGAAAAGCTGAAGGACTTATAGAGGGAGATAAGAAAAAAGTAATACTTATTTCAGCGACCCCTCTTAATAACCGTCCGGAAGATCTTTATTATCAAGTACAACTATTCCAAGATATTCGTACAAGTACTTTGGAAAAAGTAAATAATTTGCAAAACTTCTTTGCTCCATTGATTCGAGAATACAAAGATATTATGAATACTACCATTCCTGATATGGGAAAAGTAAGGAATATCTATAAGCAAATTCGTGAAAAAGTAATAGCTGAGATTACAGTGCGCAGAACACGAAAAGACCTTAAGAAATATCCTAAATATTTAGATGATTTAAAAGAACAGGGTATTATTTTCCCTGAAATAGCACCTTTACAAACCATAGAATATCAGTTAGACACCTCTCTTGGTAAGCTGTTTTATGAAACAATATTTAACTTAACAGATGATGATAAAATAGGTTATTATCGTTATCAGGCTATTCGCTTTTTGAACAAAGAGATTCAAGAAAAATACTATGAAAAAGCTGAATTAGTATCTCAATCGTTAGCGGGTATTATGAAAACTTTAATGGTGAAGCGCTTGGAAAGTAGTTTCGTAGCATTTAAGAAAACATTAGAGAACTTATTGAAATCAACCCAACGGATGATTGAAATGTTTGAAAATGATAGAGTTTATATTGCGCCTGACTTAAATATCAACACTCTATATGAAAAAGGTTTTTCGGAAGAGGAAATAGAAGAGATAATCCTTCAGAAAAATGCAAAAAATGCAAGAAATAATATCTTTTCGGCAGATGATTTTGATCCTGCACTCTTAGAAGGATTAAAAAAAGATGTAAATTCACTGAAAATACTTTTTGAAAAATGGCAAAAGATAAAGAATGACCCTAAAATAGATAAGTTATTTAGCATTTTAAATAGTACTTTACTTGATAAAGAAAAGAATCCTTCACAACAGTTAATTATTTTTACTGAAAGTAATGATACAGCTGATTATTTAACAGAAAAACTTTCAACTAAAATAGCTCCTAATAAAATATTGAAAGTTTCTTCAGAAAATAGAAGTAAAATATTTGATGATATTCAAGCTAACTTTGATGCTAATTATACAAAAGAGCGAAAAAATGATTTGCAAATACTCATTACTACCGATGTGCTTGCTGAGGGTATCAACTTGCATCGTGCCAATGTATTGTTAAATTATGATACCCCTTGGAATGCTACTAAGCTAATGCAACGCCTCGGACGTATCAACCGAATAGGAAGTGAAGCAGGGATTGTATATAACTTTATTTTTTACCCTTCAGCACAAGGTGATGAAGAAATAAAGTTGTACAAAAATGCTTATGTTAAACTGCAAGGTTTCCATTCTGCTTTTGGAGAAGATGCACAAGTATTCTCTAAAGAAGAATTAGTAGAACAATTTGAGCTTTTTAAAGAAGGAGGTGAAGGAGAAGAAGACAAACGTTTGCACTATCTGCGTTTTATTCGTGAATTTAAAGATAATAACCCTAAGGAATTTAAACGTATTTCTAACATTCCTTTCAAAGCCCGTACAGCTCGTAAAAACGAAAACACTCCATTTGATGATGTGAAAAATGGTTCTATCATTTTTATGAAATCACCCTATAAAAGTGAGTTTTATAGAGTAAATGGGAAAGAAGAAATAGAAAGTATTGATTTTTTGGAAGCAGCCGAACGCTTCGAAGCTACTGTTTCGGAGAAAGGTTTTGAGGTGCCTGCATCTCATTATAAAGATGTAAATTTGGCACAAAGTAAGTTCGAAAACGATACCATACAAGCTAATATTGAAACTGTAACTCCGACTGATAAGGCAGATGGAAATACAATGCAAGCTAAAAAATTCTTACGTGATATAAAAGGAACTTTAAATAACGAAGAACTAAAAATAGCTTGCGATCAGCTTATCAAACTTATTGACAAAGGTACTTTTACAAATATACCTACTGATGTAAAGAAGATACGACAGCAGTTAGATAAACAAAAAATAACATTTGGAAATGCTCAACAACTTATTCTGAATTTAGCTAATAAATACGTAGTATCATCTTTTGATAGTATAAAAAATAATAAGGAAAAAGCATTGGATATATTACCCGAAATAGTAATCACTGAAACATTTATTAAATAGTATGAAAAATTTAAGACAAATACTCTCATCTCCTTATCATCAGGAAGATTGGATTAGCTTCTTGAAAGAACTTTTTGCTCATAATTCAGGTACTGGAGTTATATTGCAAAAACCTCAAAGAATAGAGCTTTCTAAAAGTGAAAAAGTGAAAGAAGCTTATGAATTAGGTAATTATGAAACTACCGAAGGGAGGCTTATTGGTATTTACCAAGTAAATATTAGTGAAGATATGTTGCTTTATCGCAACAAAGTAGGACTTCGCCAATTGATGAAGAATATCTACAAATATAATGTAGATGGTGTGTTAGTAGTTTTTGTACAAGAAAAGAAATGGCGATTGTCATATATTTCTGAAATCATAAAAGAAGTAGATGAGAAAGGTAAGATTATTAAGGAAATTACGAATGAAAAACGCTTTACCTACTTGTTAGGAGAAGGAGAAAAGACAAAAACAGCCACAGATAGACTTCAACTTTTAGTAGGGAAAGAACTTTCGTTAGAAGATTTTAAAAATGCCTTCGCAGTAGAGGCACTTAATAATGATTTCTTTGATAGATATAAGGATATCTATGAAGATTTTGTACAACATATTACAGGAGTTCGTTATGAAATGGATAAAAAAACAAAAAAATATATTGAGATAAAGAAACACGAACCACACCCTAATTTTGATGGTTATAAGAACTATAAAGATTATCCTATGCCACATCCTGATAGTGAAACACAACCTTTTAAAAATAAGGAATATCCTAATCTTTTTAATGGAAATAAAAAAGCTGTTCGTGATTTCGTAAAACGAATGATGGGACGGATTGTCTTTTTGTACTTTATACAAAAGAAAGGCTGGTTAGCAGTACCTAAGGGTAAAAATTGGGGAGAAGGTAATTATGATTATTTATACCAATTGTATAAAGAAACACCTAAAGAAGACCAACCTTATTTTTATGAAAAACGTTTGGTACCATTATTTTTTGAATGTTTTACAGATAAAAAGTCAGAGAGTGAAACAAATGACTTGCGTTTCCCTTATCTTAATGGAGGGTTATTTGATAAAACACAAGACCAACACTTTGATAAGGTAAATTTGCCTTACTCTATTTTTACTGAACTTTTTGATACCTTTAACTCCTACAACTTTACCGTCTATGAAGATGCTCCTAATGAACATACTGTAGCTGTAGACCCTGAGATGCTAGGGCATATCTTTGAAAACCTTTTGGAAGACAATAAGGATAAAGGAGCTTTCTACACCCCTAAAGAAATTGTACATTATATGTGCAAAGAAAGCTTAAAAACCTTTTTACTTTCAAAAATAACCCCTAATGGTCAATCAGAAGAAGCAAAAGATGTTATTACAAAAATAATAGAGCATCAACCCCTTAATGAAGAGGAAAAAATCTATGTGAAAGAAAAAGGGGATGTTATTACTAACTCTTTAGAAAATGTAAAAATATGTGATCCTGCTATTGGGTCTGGAGCTTTCCCTATGGGACTTTTGCAAGAAATATACTATATCAAAATCACCTTGCAACAATTAGGAGTAACAACAGAGCTGACCGATGCTCAGATTAAAAAACATATCATTGAGCAAAATATCTATGGAGTTGATATTGATGCAGGTGCAGTAGACATAGCTCGATTGCGCTTTTGGTTAAGTTTGGTAGTAGATGAACATCTTCCACAACCACTTCCTAACTTAGACTTTAAGATTATGCAAGGGAATAGCTTATTAGAAAGCTATCAGGGAGTAGATTTGAGTAACCTTTTACAGGATAATAACAATTTAATGCTTGTTGAAAATGCACAAAAAGACCTATTTGGGAACTATGTAGAACCACAACTTAGAATAACCTTTACCAAAAAAGACTTTACTGAAAGCTTGCAACAAGATATCAAAAAATATTTTAGTATTACAGATGCTGAAACAAAGAAGAGTTTAAAAAAACAAATTAACAACAAAATACAGGAGCATATAGATTATAATTTGGAGTTGCGTAGAAATCATTTGGAAAGATTAAAGTTAGAAATTACTCCTAAATATAAAAATGCTACTTTGACTCTTAAGCAAGAAAGAGAAAAAGAATCCTTAGAGCAGGAGATAGCAAAATTAGATATAAGCCGTAAGGAAATAATAAAACTACAAGAAACAGATGAAAAACCTTTTTTCTTGTGGCATATATATTTTGCTGATGTATTTAAAGGGGCAAATAATTTAGACAACCCTGGATTTGATATTGTTATTGGGAATCCTCCGTATGGAGCT
>NZ_JAESPJ010000039.1:0-9961 GCF_016806945.1 Capnocytophaga genosp. AHN8471 | reverse complement strand
GGGGGAAACACGGGGAAGGGGGGGGGGGTGGGGGGGGGGGGGGGGGGGGGGGGGGGGGGAGAGGGGGGGGGGGGAGGGGGGGGGGGGGGGTTTTTTGGGGGGGGGGGGGGGGGGGGTGGGGGTTAGAGAAAGAGAGGGTGGTGATGGGATTTGGTGGTGATGAAAGTGGTGGACTTCTTTTTTTGGGGGGGGTGTTTTTGGGGGTGAATAATTGAGTAATTGATATTTTTTAATATCTTTGCACCTATATTTATATAAATCAATAATGAAAAGAGTTTTTATACTTTGGCTATTAGCTTGCTCTTTTGTTCAAGGGCAGACTTCTATTTGTATAGGTGAACAATTATCGGTTTCTTCTAAAGTGTTAGGTGAAACGCGTACTATAAGTGTGTATTTGCCTGATTCGTATTACGACTCTACTTTAAAAAAGACAAACTATCCTGTGGTGTATCTGCTTGATGCAGAAACAAACTTCAACTATTTTTCTACTTTGATGGGGAAATTGGCTCAGGGAATCCCTAATGTGCCTGAAATGATTGTCATTGGAATTGAAAACACACAGCGCGAAAGGGATTTTGGGAGCGATAGTGACCATTTTTGGCAGTTTGTGGCTGATGAGCTTATTCCTTTGGTTAAAAAACAATACAGATGTAGTGATTTTCGCATTTTAGTAGGTCACTCATTGAGTGGATTGGCGGTGGTTTCTGCTCTTAACAAACATACAGAGCTATTTAATGCTTATATTGCACACGACCCAAGTTTGTGGTGGGGAAAAAACGATGGAGAGCGGTTGTTTGAAGCGAATAAAGGAAAGGATTTTAAACATCGAATATTCTATTTATCGTATTCGGGGAAGAAGGTGCGCAACAATGGACGCAGTAGGCATCGGGAGGCGATAGAGGCGGTGCAAGCAATGGCGACAAAGGGAGCTTTTAAGAATTTGGAGACTTATTTTGTTGAATATCCCAACGAGAATCACGGCACAATACAAGTGGTAGGAAATATGGATTTGATGCGGAGGCTTTTTGCAGAGATGTTCATCGACCGCAATGATATTGAGGAGAATCCAGCAGTTATCCAGCAGCGGTATGAGGCGCTTTCTAAAAGGTTACATTATAAGTTTGTGCCGAGTGAGAAGTATTTGAGAAATACCGAGAAATGGCTGAAGAAAGTAAAAAGTGAAAAGTAAAAATAGAAAAGGTGCTTAGAGAGATTGTTTTCCAAGCACCTTTTTGTTTTATTATTTGAAGTGACCGATAGCGTTGATGAAAGAAGCTCCTTTTACAGTGAGACCTTTGGTGGCTACATTGGTAGCAGGATTAATTACATAGATAGCAGGGTCACTGTTTTTTACATTTACTGGTAGATAGACTTTACCATTGTAGACAGCAAGCTCTACGGGGTTTGACGTCATATTAGCAAAATCAGATAGAGCTGGCAGTCCGGTTACCCAGTTGAAAGATTTAGCTTCCATATCTACAATAGCAAAGCGGTTTACATCTACTCCATTGAGGGCAGCTTTTGAAGCATCATTAAAGAACTCAAGCAAGAACTTATTACCGGTGATATGCCATACACGACGGAAGATTCCGTTACCGGATACTGCTGAAATATCAAAGAAGTAAGAGGCATCAAAGTCGGTAGCACCTTGTTTGATACGCAAAGCACCTGCAGGTTTTGTTGAAGCAACATCGGGAGTTTGAGGGGCTTTTACTTTAGGAGGATTCTTAGCAATTGCTCCTGAGAATACATATACATCGCCATTATCGGCTTTACCCATTTCTAACAAATATTGAGATTTGAAACGACCTGCGCTATAGCTGAGCTTATCGCTTTTATAGCTACGTTTGAGGTTCAAATCTTTGTCGAGTACTCCTACATAAACCACATCGGGATTGTGGATTTTACCGGTACTTGAACCTTGAGCTACTTGTACATCTTTGTAATCAGAAACTATCATACCGCTGAAGAACTCACCGTTACCATTGTCTAAGATACCAGCAAACGACACGATTTCTTGAGTAGAAGAGGAGGTGTTCATCTCAGGAAGGAGATTTGCTGTATGGATAGTTTTGGTAAAAGCTTTGGTATAATTGTTGGCATTGCGGAAGTTGAAGGTTGCGCCGTCCTTTTTGCCTTCGTATTCTTGTCCGCCTACTACAGTTATCCAATAATCACCAAAGAAACCGAAAGTAGTAGCACGTTCGGCTACGTCAAAATCAGTAAGGTGTTTTACACCTTGAGCTGTTTTTTCGTAAGAAATACCGATACCAGCTCCTTTAAAGCCATAGGATAGACCTACTGCTGTGTTCTTGTTGAACTGCCAGAAATAGCCATTAGCTTCTTTGAATTGTTCTTGGTTAGCAGAAAGAGGGAGTTCACCATTTTCTACGTTTTTAGCGACCAATAGATAACGAGTTTTATTTTGATCACCTCCAGCATCGATGAAGAAGTTAGCTCCCTCGGCAGAAGGAGGAGGAACTGGAGTATTATCGTCTTTTTTGCAAGACGTAAGGGCTACGAAGCTAACTAATGAGCCTACAAGTAGCGTTTTTTTGAATGTTTGAAAATTGATATACATATATTTAGAAATTAGTTGTTAGAAATTAGGGGTTAGTAGAATCGGTAGGAGAGTTTGGCATAGAAAGCGCGACCGGCTTTTTGGAGGCTGTAGTTATCGTACAATAATTCATCGGTGATATTTTTGGCTTCTACAGAAAAACTTAACCGTTTATTAGGAGTGTAGTAGGTAAGACTTACGTCGTGAGAAAGTTGGCGAGGGACTTTAATTTTTGTTCCTTCGCTTTGCCACGAGGTAAAAAACTCTTCGGTGAAAAAGAGATTATAGTTTAGTGATAGTCTGTCGCGTTTAGCAATGATGCTTTCTATATTACAAGTAGCATCGGCGTTGCCAAATAGATAAGGCATATTGGGCAAACGGTCGTTATAGATAGCAGAAGGGCGACCTGTTTCAGTAAATTCTTCTTTGTTACGCAAGTTCATATAAGACAAGTTGCCACCTACTGAAAATGCATCTTTATAGAAGAAATAGCGCAGGGTAGCATCGACTCCCATATTGAGTACCTTACCGTGATTTCGGCTTCCTGCGGAGCCTTCATTAGCTCCTGCACTGATAATACTTCTGATGATATAATCTTTGATATAACGATAGGCAAAACCCACTTCTACTAAGAATGAATGCACTTTGAACGCAGGTTGGTAAGAGAGATTTACATTCAGGTTATCGCTATTTTCGGGTTTGAGCTTATAGTTGCCAATTTCTAAATCGCCATCGCCAAAGAGTTCGGTATCAGTAGGTAGGCGGAAACTTTTTTCGTAAGAAAGTTTAGCTTGTAGAGGCTTTAAGAGCTGATAAGTAGTCGCCCCACCATACCCCCAAGCCTGAGTGTGATGAGTTTCTTCTTCATATACCGCGCGACTTCCATATCCACTAATAATCACTGGACCTGTTACAGCTGTATTGTAATATTTACCGAAAGCTAATATATTCCAACGCTCGGAGGGGGTGAACTTATATGATAATCCAGATATATTCTTCTCATTGACACGCCTCATAAAATCGGAATCGAGGGTATAGTTGGTAATGAGCATATTTTTGTTACGCCGAATGTAATTACTGAAGGTGTGTGTGAGTTGAAAGGAGTGTTTTTCATTGAGTTGATAGTCTAAGTGTGAAGTAATATAGCCCGTTTTACCTTCAAAAATAGTATTCTGGAGTTGTGATTCACCACGAGTAACCATTGGTTCGTACTCACCCGTCCAGCTATAACGGCGAGCTTCTTCATCTACATTCTGAGTGGTGGTAAAATCATAACGCCCTGTAAGGAAGAAAGAGAGACCGTTGAGGATATTCTTTTTCTCATATTCTACTGAAGATGAATAGTTATGAGATTTGCGGTACTTGCCCCCGAAGACTTTTTGCATTAGGTTGGCGTTTTGGAGTTGTTTATCCTCCTGACTATAATTGAGCGCAAAAGAAAGTTTATCAGTCCATTTTTCATCGAAGATATTCACACGACCTATGATAGCCTCGTTGTGATAACGGTCGTGAAAACGTTTGAACCAGCGTTTTTCTTTAGAGTAAGAGCCTGTTTGGAGGTCGAGATATTCGGTAAATACTTTATAGCTGTTATCGGAGTAATTTTGGTAAGCATTGAGTTCTACACTGATGTTATCGGTGAGGAATTGCCCGAGGTTTAAGGTACTTTTATGGGTATTGAAAGAACCAAAAGTATAGGAAAGATTGCCGTAGTTGTATCGGCTTTTGCGCGTTACTACATTGATAGCGCCCCCAAGAGCATCGGCACCAAAAGTAACAGGTACCACACCTTTGTAAATTTCGATACGTTCGATAAGTTCAGCGGGGATATTATTAATGCGAAAAGAGGCATTCGCTTCGTTCATAGGTACCCCATCGATAAAGATACGCACGTGACGACCGGTAAAGCCATTAAGATTGATTGCTGTCTCTGCCCCAACTCCACCAGTTTCGCGCATCTTCACCCCCGATACACGAGCAAGCATATCGGCAGCATTGCTGTTGAGATTGCGGAGCTGTTGAGCTTCGATAGCAACCACGTTGTAAGCTGCTTTTTGCACTTGCTTGATAGGTGATTGCCCTGTGAGCACAACCTCACTGAGTTGCGTAACTTCTTCATCTACAGGTTGAGAGAAGAGTTGAGTTGCACAAAAAGAAGTGAGCAAAAGGATTATATATTTAGGTGATAAAGGCATTATCGTATCTCTGTTTTTAGAATAACGGGGGCAAAGGTACGAAAATTATTTTGAATAATCCTAAATTAGCAATGATTTATCTTCCCATATATATCAACAAGATACTAATATCGGCGGGAGAGACACCGCTGATACGAGAGGCTTGAGAAAGGGTTGTTGGGCGTATTTTCTTTAGTTTTTCACGTCCTTCGAAAGAGAGGGAGATAATTTTATCGTAATCAAAATTATCGGGAATACGCACGCTCTCTAAGCGGTTCAGTTTATCGGCGTTATTGCGTTCTTTCTCTATATAACCTGCGTATTTAACTTCTACTTCAGCACAAGTTTTTTCTTCTTCATTAAGGTTATTTTCCTTTATATAACTTGCGATGCGGTCTATAGACTCAAAATCGGCGAGAGTTACATCGGGGCGTGAGAGTACTTTTTGGAGTTTATCACCTTGTTTCATTGGTGATGAATCGTATTTTTCGAGAATAGGATTCACTTCATCGGGGGTAACGCTCAATTCCTTTATATAGGTAATAAAGTCGTTTACTTTGCGATTTTTGGTTTCCCAAGCGCGGTAACGCTCTTCACTTACGGTGCCTATTTCATACCCCAGAGGAGTAAGGCGGCTATCGGCATTATCCTGACGGAGGAGGGTGCGGTATTCGGCACGAGAGGTGAACATACGGTAAGGCTCTTCGGTGCCTTTGGTGATAAGGTCGTCGATGAGAACTCCTATATAAGCCTCGTCGCGTTTCAGTACAAAAGGCTCGCGTTCGCGCACTTTTAATACAGCATTCACGCCTGCCATCAATCCTTGAGCAGCAGCTTCCTCATAGCCTGTAGTTCCGTTGATTTGTCCGGCGAAGTATAAGTTTTCTATCAGTTTTGTTTCGAGTGTATGTTTGAGTTGGGTAGGTGGGAAATAGTCGTATTCAATGGCATAACCAGGACGGAGGAATTTCACTTTTTCAAAGCCTGCCACCTGACTAAGGGCAGCATATTGCACTTCTTCTGGCAAAGAGGTTGAAAAGCCATTGACATACATTTCAACCGTATGCCATCCTTCGGGTTCTACGAATAGTTGGTGACGTTCTTTATCGGCAAAACGGTTGATTTTATCTTCGATTGAAGGACAATAACGAGGTCCTACGCCGTGTATAATTCCTTGGAACATAGGCGAGCGGTCAAAGCCCGTACGAAGGATATTGTGTACGCACTCGCTGGTGTAGGTCATATAACAATCTTTTTGTACGGCAAGAGGTTTTGTTTCAGAGGAAAAAGAGAATTTTTGAGGATGCTCGTCACCTGGTTGAGGAATCATCTTGGTAAAGTCGAGAGAACGAGCATCTACACGAGGTGGTGTACCGGTTTTCATACGACCAGCTTCAAAGCCGTGTTGCACGAGACATTCGGTAAGTCCGTGAGCAGCAGGCTCACCTACACGACCGCCGCCGAACTGTTTGAGCCCTATGTGCATCACCCCATTGAGGAAAGTACCATTGGTGAGCACCACACTTTTAGCTTTGATAGTAACCCCTAAAGAGGTGCGTACCCCCACTACCCTATCCTTTTCGATAAGCAGGTCGTTTACCATACCTTGGAAGAAATCAAGGGTAGGGAGACTTTCCAGCTGTAAGCGCCACGCTTCGGAAAAGCGCATACGATCGGATTGTGCGCGCGGACTCCACATTGCAGGCCCTTTGGACTGGTTGAGCATCTTAAATTGGATAGCCGTTTTATCGGTAATAATACCCATATAGCCGCCCAGCGCATCGATTTCACGCACTATTTGTCCTTTGGCGATGCCTCCCACAGCGGGGTTGCAGCTCATTTGGGCTATATGTTGGAGGTTCATAGTAATAAGGAGGGTTTGTGCGCCCATATTGGCAGCAGCAGCAGCAGCTTCGGCACCTGCGTGCCCTGCACCTACTACTATCACATCATATTCAGTTGTAAACATTTATCGATTTGTCAATTTTTTGATTTGTCAATTGGGTAATGGGAGTGATTATCAGTGTAGCAACAAAAAATTTGCCAACCATTTTTGATTGCCTATAATTTCAGGCGGCAAAGGTACAAAACAATTGACAATTAACAATTAATAATTAACAATTTACCTCGCGGTAAGCGCGCTCTAAGAAGCGGTATTGAGCTTTGGGCATCGTTACAGTGATGGGGGTATTAGGTTGCTGGCGGGTGTAGATATAGGCTTCTTCTATTAGTCTATTACCTTTTTTTGAACGACTGTGGTGTTCTTGCCGACATTTCCATTCTAAATGCACTATATCCGTCAGCGGAATTCCCTCACTAAGATTCGACATAAAATAGGCTTTCTCTTGGCAAATCACTACAAAAGGCGAATAGCGTTGAGCGAAGTTTATCAACTGCATCATTTGGATAAAGCGCTCGTAATCAGCATCGCTCATTGCTTCTAATAGCTTTTGTAAGTATTTAATATTTCGACTGTCGTGAAAATATAAGGCTATACACCATCCTAAAAATCCTGCTGCAGTAGGGTAGACTATAAAAGGATGCTGCTGGGTATAGAGAAGTAAATTTTCATAAAAAGAATGAGGCATATCCAACAACTCAAAAAGTAGAAAAGAGCAAAAAGGCAGGCAAAACAATAGCCCTATGGATACTGATACTACCCCTACGTATTTCTTTAATTTAGCGATGTACAGCTTCCGTTTTTCGGGCATATAACGCGGACTGCTATAGTGCAAGTTGTTATCGGGTTTTCTATTGAAAAAATAGTAACCCGTTGCTATGCAGAGTGCCCAAAAAGGGATAGTAGCAACAAAACCCATTATTGATTTTTTGTTAAATAGTTGTAAAGAGCTTGAATGCTTTTTTCAAATCGTTTAATGATTTTAGGGTTGGTAACCTTATGCCACAATTGGGGTTGTTCATACCAAGCGGTACTTGCGCCAGCACGGCTATAGCCGAGTTCTAACTGTCCGTTGATATTTACTATAAAGTAGTAATCGGAGGGGAAATAGGCATCTTTCACATCGAAGAAAACGATAGCTTTAGGGAGGTAGAAATCGCCGTATTCATAGGTAGTATGAGGCTTTTCGGTATTCCAAACCACAGCGTGTTTAAAAGGTTTGTTGTTATTCCAAAAAGCAAAGGTAGATTTTTTTTGAGGGAGCTCAAAAATTTGGAGCGCATCTTCGGGAATGAAGGCGCTGAGTGCTATAATTTTATCAAATAATTCGACTGTAATGACCTCGTTTTTCAGGGGTACATCGTGTAGTTTCTTTTCTCTATAGTAAATGCGTGGCATAATGATGTAAGTCTTTTTTGAGCGTGCAAAGTTAGTAATAATTTGTTAATTTGCCAATTCGTTAATAGGCTTGTAGTGTTTTTCTTTTTTGTTGTATTGCCATTCTATCATAGTTTCTTGCTTGGCGGAGAGTTCTTCATTGCAAAAACCTTCGGCATCGGGAACGATATGTATTTGATTGGTAGTGCGGTGTTCCATCAGGGCAAAAAAACCGTATACCTTATGAGGTAGAATGCTAAAATGGCTGGTAGTTTCTTCTTTAGAGCCATTACAAGGGATGTGCCCCGCACTAAGTTCACCACCTTCTATCTTTCCTGAATAAGTCATTACATTGGCTGTAAATATGTTATGAAGTTTTTTACCTTTGGGTATCAACCAAAGTAGCTCTTCTCGTCCGGTAGGGTTATAGCGCACACTATTAGAAAAGAAAGCTCTGAGTTGGTAAGCGGGAGTTTTAGTATTCAGTTGTTGGGGGTGGGGTACTATTTCTAAGCCTCTCAAAGCGTTGTCTTCGGCTATAGACCATTGGTTTTCACCTTTGTAATAGGATTTTATTTTCTGTTTAGCTATATGGTAGTTTATCACATACAAATCTATTTTTACAGCGCCCTGTTCTCTTTTAACAATTGGAAAGGTGATGAGCTGATACAGAGAGTCGCCTTGTAGAGCTTGTGTGTTATAGAAGTCCCAATAAACTTGACGTTTTTCGATTTTGAATTTTTTTTCAATTGCTTTGAAAGCAGGTGTTTCATAAGGGAGGTTTTGAGAGAAAATTGCTAAGGGCAAGAATAGTAAAAGATACAGATAAGGTTTCATTTTTTTATTTGTTTTTATAAGGTTCATTAATCTTGGGGCAAAGGTACAAATAATTTGTCAATTAGTCAATTAGTTGATTTGTTAATAAAAAATAGTAGTTAGTTTTTATGATAACCAACTACTATTTTCTATTTTTTAATTTCTAATTTCTATTTCTTGAGGTATAACCAACCTACTTTAGATTCTTTTTGACCATTTTCATCTATATATTCGATGATATAATAGTAAGTACCTTGTGGAAGATTTTCTCTACCTTCTACCGTTACTCTACCATTAGAGAAGCCTTTGAATACATTGCGCACATTGTCGTAACCTTCTGTATCAAATACTTTTACGCCCCAACGGTTGAAAATACGTACTGTATTATTAGGATAGTTTTCAATACCACCGATGTGGAAGTGATCATTTTGAGAATTTCCACTGATATTTATAGCATTATAAATGGTTAAACCGTTAATCACTTTTACGGTTACAGTAGCGCTCACACATACTCCATCGGTATTACAGATTTCATACACAAAGGTATCTATACCTACAAAATTAGTATTTGGAGTATATGTTACTGTATTGTCGTGATTTACTACAGCTGTGCCATTTGTTGGTATAGTTGTAATATGAGGGGTAACCGTACCGTGAGGGGTATCGTTGTGCAACACATCTATTACAATAGGGGTGTTAATAGGGGTTGTTGCCTCATCATTTGCAGCTGCTGGAATTGGCGCTGGCGTTCTGTGAACTACTATAGTTGCCGTGGCACTGCTACAATTGCCTGGGTTTAACTTCTCACAGATACTATAAGTAACCGTATAAGTTACCCGATGCGGTACCTGCTGGCACGGTGAGGGTGCCATCGGTATGGGTTTGAACGCCTGTTGGAACAGTTAGCCAAGTGAGGGTTACTGAAGTAGTACTTGGGTTCAAGTGCCCGTTGAGACTATCATTGGTGAGTACACTATTAGTAGTACCTCCATTAGCACCGTTGGCAATTGTAAGGGTATCGGTATTGGCGATAATAGCAGGGGCTCCCACTACTATAGTTGCTGTGGCGGTACTGCAATTGCTTGGGTTGAGTTTCTCACAAATGCTATAAGTAACCGTATAAGTACCCGATGC
>NZ_JAESPJ010000038.1:0-59878 GCF_016806945.1 Capnocytophaga genosp. AHN8471 | reverse complement strand
AAAATCACCAATGAGAAAATTAGCAAGGATATGGAAATTGCTGCCGAACGATTAAAAAACTTAAAGATAGGATAACTAACAAATTCCTTCTTAGAATTAAAATCCATTGATAACATTTCAAAAAGAGATGTGTCAATGGATTTTTTTTGTTGCCTTACAGAAAGCTATCTCACAAAGATAAGAGTGTTATTAAGACTTACCTATTTTCCCTGTTTTAAACACTTAAGGCACATAATGGCGGTTCGTTGTTCGAGTGCAAAGGTATTTCTGTGTTCTTAACGCTTCTTGCAAGGTCAAGCCCGATGGGTTTTCAAAAAAATCTCCAGCCCTTGTCCGTTGTCCTGAGGGTAGTATTTTTTTGAAAAACCTTGCAGAAGCTAAACACAGACCTTTTATGGCACTCGAAACGAAACCAGCTCATTCCGACCTTTAAGCGAATAAAAAAATGTCAAATATGAGAAAAATGCCGCTTCTTACAGATTGTTTTTTGAAACGAATACCGCTTTTCCTCCCATTGTCGAATAAAAATTTCAAACTATGTAGCTACCTAATTACGTTTTTACCTTCGTACATACTTGCTTGCTTTGATGCGTGAATGCAAAGTAATGTACAAATATACATATAGCTTTACATAGAATTGTAAATAACTCTGTAAGTAAGTGATTAAATATATTGCTAATATGCCCTAAATCACTTTATGAGCTTGTAGTATTTATCTTCTTTTCTTATGGTTAATTAAAATTTGACCTTTAGGGAGAATTTTCTGTTCACCGGAACAGAGCAAGTTGTGTTTTGAGGCACGCATTAGGCGTGTAGGCACCTCAAAACCACTTGCCCTTGCAGGGAGCTTAAAACACACTCCGAAGTCGTGGTTTTTTACTTTTATATTTTTATTGTATTTCTAATGTAATAAAATTTTAATAATATATCCGATACATTACCAATTCTAATCACTATCTTTTTCAGCATTTACTAAGGTTGCGTTGATAAAGAATGCTCCTTTGGTGGCAATAGTCTGTTCGGGGGCTATAGGTTTTACAGGGGCAATGGCAGTATACCCACTTTCGGAAGCTCCTTTTACTACCTCCACTTTCTCAAAAGAGGTTTCTTTATCCGAAGTTTGGGTTACCAGAAAAATGTAGGATTTACCAGCATCCTCTACGATAGCCTCGTTAGGTACAGCAGGGGTCGTTTGTTTGTCAAGACTGATAACCCCTGTTACATTCATTCCATTGATGAGCCCTTGTTTGTCACCCTCTACGTGGCAATGTACAATGATGCTTTTGCTTTCGTTTTCAAACGAAGCCGCAATGTTATACACTTGGGCATCATATTCGCGAGAGGTGTTATTGGTAGGGTTGAAGTGCACTTGTTGTCCTACCTTAATGTAAGGCAAGTCACGCTCATACACTTGCAAGTGCAGGTGTAGCGAACTGTTGTCGATGATTTCCACAATAGGGGTGGAGGCATCTATATAAGCCCCTTTGTTAGTATATACCGCACTGATATTCCCACTAATAGGAGCCACTATCGCCAAAGTAGATTGCATTCCCTTATCGGTGAGTGTTTGAGGGTTTAAGCCCATTAGGCGTATTTGTTCTTCAAGCGAAGCTTTTTCGGTACGGAGAGTGCGTAGCTGAGTAGTAGCGGCTTGTAGGTTCTTACCAGTACCAGCATTCCCTTCATAGAGGGTTTGCTGACGGTCAAGTTCTTGTTTAGCAAGTTCTATCTGACCATTAACGGTGAGCAAGCGCTGTTGTTGTTGCAAGAATTCTGGGTTAGAAACAGTAGCGATTACTTGCCCTTTTTGCACATAACTGCCTATCTCTACCTTTACGCTCTTGATAATCCCCGCATATACAGTCGATACCTTCGCCTGATGGTCGGCAGGCACGCTCAGTATTCCATTGGCTTTGAGGGTAGCGGCAAGAGCTTTTTCTTCTATATGTCCCAAACGAATATCTACAGTTTGGATTTGAGCTTGGGTAAGGGTGGTGAGGTTGCCTCCTTCTTCGTGGTGTTCTTCGCGCTCTTCGAGCTTTTGATTATTGGTAGTTGTAGGAGTGCCATTGCAGGCTGATAGACTAATTCCTATAAGGATAAAAGCGATTTTTATACCATATTTTTTCATTTGTTTTACTGGTTTAAAAGGGATTGTATTTCTATTACTTTTTGATTAAGCGCCTCGATACTCTCAAGGTATGCCAAGCGGGTATCTACGGCTGTCTGTAGGGTGTAAAGGTACTCCACATAGCTTATTTCACCTGCGCTATACCCTAACTGATTGGCTCGGATAATGCGCTCGGCTTCAGGTAGCGCTTCTTGTTTGTAAAACTGATATTTTTGCAAATTCAGTTGGTATTCCTCTTGCAGATTTATCCATTGAGTTTTAAGCTGTTTTTCTGTTTGTTGAGCTGCTTCTATAGCTGCTTCTTTCTGATATTTATAAGCTTTCACCTTGGCACGGGTAGCGGTAAAAATAGGAACTGAAAGCCCTATGGTGGCAAAGTGAAAACGTTTACTTCTATCAGTATAGGTCTCTACCCCTCCAATGGTTTGCATTCCTATAAGAGACTGATTGGTATAGCCCAATGTAAGGTCGGGCAGGGCTTGGGCACGCTCTAGACGTTTGTTGTGCTCAGCTATGTTTGCTTCTTGATAGCTGAGTTGTACCAAAGGGTGCTGAGAGAGTTGTACATCCGAAGGCTCACTGAGTAACAAAGGCTCATACACGGGCGACTTGGTAATGGTAAATGCTTCTTCTGTTTGCATTAATGTACGCAAGTTGCGATAGGTAGCTTGTTGTATAGTTTTGTTCTGTTGAAGTAACAAACTTATTTCTCCTTTCTTCACTTGGGCAGTGTTAATATCTATCTTCTTGGTATCCCCTGCTTTATAGCGTACTTCAGCAATGCGAATAAAATTATTGTAGAGACTATCAAGCTGCAAGAGCTGTTCCTCTTTAAAAGTCAAATATTGCAATTGCTGATATGCGTTGCGCACTTGCCGCTTCAGTTCATTCTGCTGAAGGGCTAATTGCCCTTGTTGTAATTGTGTCTCTGCTTGATAGAGCTTTTTGCGAGCAGCAAATACTGTAGGCAAAGGAATAGATTGTGATACACCTACTGAAAGGTCTTTTTCAGCACTGCTGTACTGCCCGTATTGCCCTGTAAAGTCTGTTTTAGCCAATTCAAAAGAGGTTCGCTCTTTAGCACTTGCTCCTTGTAGCTTGAGTTGTGCTGCCTTAATCACTCCATTGTTCTTAAGGGCTATTTGCTCTATTTCTTGTAGCGAGTAAGACTGCTGAGCGTGTAGCGCTATAGGACTGATAAGCAATAGGGCTATCGTGAGTACTTTAGCTGAAGGACGGCGCCAAGAAAAGGTACTATTGAAAGCGATGTAAAGCAACGGAAGCACGAAGAGGGTGAGGAAGGTAGCCGATACTAACCCCCCAATAACCACTGTAGCTAAGGGGCGTTGTACTTCTGCTCCTGCTCCTTGAC
Source organism: Capnocytophaga genosp. AHN8471 (assembly GCF_016806945.1). Taxonomy (NCBI): domain Bacteria; kingdom Pseudomonadati; phylum Bacteroidota; class Flavobacteriia; order Flavobacteriales; family Flavobacteriaceae; genus Capnocytophaga; species Capnocytophaga genosp. AHN8471. The sequence continues at coordinate 56,375 of NZ_JAESPJ010000038.1, read as the reverse complement.
TGAGTGCCATAGGTAGGAAACCTAAGCTCGCCACCATAGCCGTCATTAGCACAGGGCGTAAACGCATTTCGGTACCCGTAATCACGCGATGCAAAAGGTTGGTCATTCCTTCTTTTTTCAGCTGGTTGAAAGTGCCAATAAGCACTATACCGTTGAGCACTGCTACCCCAAAGAGCGCGATAAAACCAATACCCGCACTAATACTAAAAGGCATTCCCCGAAGAAGCAAGGCAAATACGCCCCCAATGGCACTCATCGGGATAGCGCTAAAGATGAGCAATGATTGTTTTATAGAGTGGAAAGCAAGGTATAACAAGAAAAATATTAAAAGTAGGGCTACAGGCACGGCTATGAGCAGTCGGTCGGTGGCTTGTTGTAGGTTCTCAAACTGACCGCCATAGGTAAAGTAATAGCCCGTAGGGAGCTTTACGCCCTTTAATTTTTGTTCTATATCACTCACCACACTCTGCACATCGCGCCCTTGCACGTTGAAGCCAATGACGATACGGCGCTTGCCTGCTTCACGGCTTACTTGTGCGGGGCCTAATTCATATTTGATAGTGGCCAATTGGCTCATCGGCACCTGCCCATTTTCGGTAGCTACCATCATATGCTGTACATCGTCAATTCCGGTACGATGGAGGCTATCGAGGCGTACCACAAGGTCGAACCTTCGTTCGTTCTCGAAGACAACCCCAGCCTTCTTACCAGCAAAGGCGGTACTGAGTACCTCATTGACCTCTTGCACCGAAAGTCCGTAGTTGGCCAAGCGTACCCGATCGTAAGTAACATTGATTTGCGGAAGTCCGCTTACTTTTTCGACCTGTGGGGCGGTAGCACCTTCTGTTTTCTGGATAAGTTGGCTTACTCTTTGGGCGTAGTGGGCGAGGGTATCCATGTTTTCTCCAAAGATTTTTATCGTTACATCCTGTCTGACACCTGTCATCAATTCGTTGAAATGCATTTGTATAGGCTGGCTTTTCTCAAAGAAGACCCCAGGAATATCCTTGAGCCGCTCAATGATAGCATCTCCTAATTCCTCATAGGAGCGACCACTTTTCCATTGGTCTTGGCTCTTGAGTACGATCACAATATCGGAGGCTTCCAGCGGCATAGGGTCGGTAGGTATTTCGGCAGAACCTGTTTTGCCTATCACCATTTTCACCTCGTCGAACTCACGAATCAGGCGAGAGGCCTGCATGGAAGTCTCCAAGCTCTGCTTCAGGGAAGTGCCCGGTGGCAGAATACATTCAAAAACAAAATCGCCTTCTTGTAGTTGTGGAATAAACTCACCTCCCATACGGCTGAAAATGCCTACCGCAAGAACGAACAGTACCACGGTACTGCCTATTATCCATCCCCTAAGGCGGATAGAACGGACAAAGAGCGGTTGGTAGTGACGGTAGAGCCAGCTTATCATTCGCTCGGCAAAACTGCGCTTGTCACTTACTGTTTTAGGTAGGAGCAAAGCGCTCATGGCAGGGATATAAGTCAGGGAAAGGATCAGGGCACCCAAAATAGCAAAGACGACGGTTTGTGCCATAGGGCGGAACATCTTGCCCTCTACTCCTACCAAGGTAAGAATGGGAATATACACCATCAGGATGATAATCTCTCCGAAGGCGGCACTACTGCGTATTTTGGAAGCGGAATGGAATACCTCCTCATCCATTTGTGCTTGGGTAAGTCGTTGGTGGTTCTTTCGGATCGCCAAGTGGTGCATCACTGCTTCTACCACGATAACCGATCCATCTACGATAATTCCGAAATCTATCGCTCCCAAGCTCATCAGGTTGGCACTTACTCCAAAGAGGTTCATCATTCCTAAGGCAAAGAGCAAGGAGAGCGGAATGGCCGTGGCAACAATCAGTCCGGCACGCAGGTTCCCTAAGAAAAGTACTAAGATGAAGATGACAATCAGCGCCCCCTCTAAGAGGTTTTTCTCTACTGTATGGATGGCGCGTTGTACCAAGTCCGTGCGGTCTAAGAATGGCTCTATCACTACATCTTCAGGTAGGGATTGCTGTATGGTGGGCAGTTTTTCTTTGATACGACTGACTACCTCGTGGCTGTTTTCGCCCTTGAGCATCATCACTACCCCACCTACGGCATCCACCTCGCCATTATAGCTAAGGGCACCATAGCGGATGGCACTGCCCAAGCGTACCTCGGCTACATGCTTGATAAAGAGGGGAGGGGTGTGCTTGCCTACGGCTATATTGCCTATGTCTTCAAGGGAGCGAGCCATGCCTATTCCTCGGATAAAGTAGGCATTGGGGCGCTTGTCGATATAGGCACCTCCTGTATTTTGGTTGTTCTGCTCCAAAGCAGTGAAAATATCACTGACACTCACCCCCATGGCACGGAGGCGATCGGGGTCTATAACCACCTCATACTGCTTGAGTTCGCCTCCAAAGCTGTTGATTTCGGCTATTCCTTTGGTACCATAGAGTTGGCGAGCCACGATCCAGTCCTGCATGGTGCGGAGGTCTTTGGCGGAATATTTGTTTTTGCTCTGTTCCGTAGGGCGAATGATATACTGATATACCTCCCCCAGTCCGGTACTCACGGGTGAGAGTTCGGGCGAGCCTATGCCTTGAGGGATTTGCTCCTGTGCCTCCTTGAGCTTTTCATTGACTAGCTGGCGGGCAAAGTAGATGTCCATATCCTCGCTAAAGACGGCTGTGATGACCGAGAGGCCAAAGCGGGAAATACTGCGTGTTTCCTCCAGCCCAGGAATATTGGCGATGGCTTGCTCAATAGGAAAAGTAACCAGTTGCTCTACCTCTTGTGAGGCCAAAGTAGGGGTAGAGGTGATGATTTGTACTTGGTTGTTAGTAATATCTGGAACGGCATCAATGGGGAGCCTTGTAGCACTCCATACGCCCCAAAAAATAAGCATAAGGGTCATGAATCCTACAAATAGCTTATTTTTGATGCTAAATAGTATGATTTTGTCTAACATTTCTAATAAGAATTAATGATTAGTTAATGACTAATGATGGGTGAGATGACTAATGAACAATCACTTGAGATGAAGAAAGAAAAGACTATATCTTGGGAGGAGTCCAGATATTCCCATAGTAGTTCGAAGACCATACGGTCAGGGGATAGCTATAGGAGGGAATGGTTGCGGTGGCTTGAGCAATGGTTAAGGCCTCATAAGTAGTGGGCGTGCTGATTACCATTTGGCAGCAAGTGCAAATGCAGAAAGGTGAACAGCTATCCAAATGAAAATGAGAGAGTTCCCCAGTTGGGGCTGTTACAAATTCATAAGAAGCTGAAGACTCCTCACCTTCAAGCATATCCGTACAAGGCAGCCCAGTGAGTGCCAACAGATATAAGCTAAGTATGAAGGTGAAAAATCTCATATTGGGAGCAAAGATACATTTTTTTTCAATCTGACAAAATTTTTTGATTTTGTCGCATTCTACTACATAATTAAAATAACACATCTGACACATTACCAGCTCCACGCAGACGTGCAGCAACGCACGTCTGCGGGTGCAAAGGTAAATTTTTTTGGTTATATTGTCAAGATGTTGTACCTTTGCACCTAGAAGTTACTGAGAAAATAGGTATAATCAAATGAAATAAGAGCTATTACTAAATCATTACCTAATCTTCTTGTAATTCCTGTATCTTCTTTATTTAAAATAGATTATAAAAGTAGTTTCAATTTTGGGGCAAACTTTGCAAAGTTAATATGAATATTAAATCTTCACTTTTAAACCTACAAACATAGTGCGAGGTAGCGAAGGACCATAAATGTAATCGGCGTCGCGTTCAGCACCTTTGTCGAAGTCTTTTTGATATTGGTTGAAAAGGTTTTTGATACCACAACTTACTTCTAAGGGGAAGAAAGTTTGGAATTTAAACTCATAAGCGGTGTTCACGCCTACGTCCCACATTGCAGGAGTGGTCTCCAAACGTGTATCGGCTATATAACCTTTTAAGTGAGTGGTTTTCATACTACCTGTATATACGGTTACAAAGTTGATATCCCAATTAGGGCGTGGTTTATAGGTTGCCATCAGGTTGCCATACACACTTGGCGTGCGGAGAATTTCATCGGTATAGACGTTTTCTTCGGGGTTTTGCACACTGTTGTATTTAGAACTTTGGATAGTGGTGGCAAGTTGTACCATAAATTTGGGATTGGGGCTATATTTTACTTCTATATTTACCCCTTTTACTACGGCGCCATCGGAATTGCGTTTCTCGCGAATAGGCAATCCATTTTCTAAACCTGCATCTTCGTAAGTAAAGCGGTCGTGCAAAGCTGTATAAAATCCTTCTATCATCGCTACAAATTGGTGGTTATCGTGAGCGTGGTTATACTCAAAAGAAGCGGTAAAGCTATCGGAGGTCTCTTTTTTAAGATCATCGGCGAGTTTTACACGTCGTGCTTCACCCCCTTGTAATTCGCTGTGTACATCTTCTGAATAGAAGAAAGGCGCTCTAAATCCTCTTGAATACGAACCCCGAGCAATGAAATTCTCATCGATATTATAAAGCACACTCGCACGAGGGTTGAGTGCTGTAACACTTTTCTTCATTATATCGGAATTGACATTGTCGAATCGGATACCCCCGAGCACTTTGATTTTGGGAGAGATACGCCAATCGGCTTGAGTGAAGAGACCAAATGTATTCGCTTTTTGGTTTACGGCAAGCACATTAGGATTCTGACGCTTTTCGGCTATCTTGTCGTATTGATATTCGGCGCCTGACGTCCATTGCAAATTGCCGTTGCCCGTAGGCACATAAGCCGTATGCTGTCCGCCAAGTAACCATATATTCTCTTTGGTAACCCCATAGTTACCAGAAGAGGCTACTATATCAGTACCGTCGAAACTGCCGTAATAGTTATCAGCGCGAGTACATTCGGCACTGGTATAGGCAGTAAACTTATGGTTATAAGCAGGCGAAAAGTAGTCGAAACTTGCATTCCCTCCAAGCATTTGCGTACGGATGCTCTCGGCAAGGTCGGCAAGGTGTTCAGGTTCGTCGAGTTTATTACCTCCACGACGATTTTCGTTGCTCACGTTCAGTTCGGCGGTGAGTTTATGGCGGTCGGTGAAATCGTTGAAGAGTTTTGCACCCGCATTGAGGTTGCGCAAACGTGTGATTTCGGTAAAGTCATCGCCATTATCGTCGTAAGACTGACGCGTGCGTTGCATAGCGTGGAAAGAGATACCGCGCATATAATTTTCACTCACGAGAGAGCCATTGAAGGAGCTTACCACATCGGCTGATTTACCGCCTATGAGGTTGCCCACAATACCTGCTTGCGCCTCGTTTTTGGTAGGGTTTTTAGTAATCACGTTGATAGTTCCTGCAATGGCATTAGAGCCGAAAAGGGCAGAACCACCTCCACGAATCACCTCTATGCGCTCAATCATATTGGCAGGGATTTGGTCTAAGCCATACACACCATTGAGCGAACCAAAAATAGGACGGCTATCGATAAGGATTTGGGAATAAGCACCCTCTAACCCGTTGATTCGCACTTGGGAAGTACCACAGTTCTGGCAGTTTACTTCGGTGCGCAAACCCGGTTGGAATACCAGACCTTCCATCAAGGTATGGGCTTTAACGTTTGCCAGTTCGCGATTGGTAGTAACACTCACCAGTACAGGTGCGTCCTTACGGTTTTCTTTGGTTTTGGTAGCTGTTACGACTACTTCGTCTATACCGAGTACATCTTCTTTAAGAGCGACATCTTGAGTAAGGGTTTCTTCCTGAGTAATGACCACTTTATCGTTGTAAGGAATGTAGCCTAAGGAGCGAATTTTTAATCGGTATTCACCGGCTGGTAAGGAAATAGAATAATGACCGTTGCGGTCGGTGGTTGTCCATTTTTTTAAAGATTTACTTTCGAGTTGGACAGTTACAGCTTCTAAAGGATCGTTATCCACTGTGATAGTACCTTTGATAGTTCCGTTTTGGGAGAAACATAAAGTACTGAAAGCTATAGCAATAGCTGATAAAAAAGTTTTCATATAATATTAATTTGTTTAGAAAATTTGGTGCGAGCCACACGGGCAATTTTCTTATTACCTTATTGAGGCAGGCACAACTACTTATTATTTCGGCGCAAAGGTAATTCATTTTTAGATAATGTGAAAATTTTTAAAGAAATATTTTTAGTTTTATTTAAAGTGTTTTATTAGAGTGCCGTAGTTATAAGGTTTTCAAAAGTCGTAGAAATGAAGAGGTACAAACAAAAAAAGCGACTCAAAAAGAGTCGCTTTTTTTGTTTGTTAACTATTATTTGTTACTTGATACTATGGCAATAGCCTAAAACATAATCCTCTATAAAAATGAAGTGGACTTCGTATTTACCACGCCCTACGAGTATCTCGGTAGAGCTATCGGTAGGGAAGAAATCGCGTACTTTTACATCGTTGAGGGTGAGTTCAGGATTGCCGTGAATTTTGAAGCCTACTTCTTTAGCGCACCACGTCATTGTGAGTTTTTGTATGATACTTTCTAAAGAGAAAGAGGCTGCTCTAAAGTTCCATTGGGTGAACTTATGTGCTATAGCTACTATTTTTTGGCGTTTTTTCTCTATATCTACCCCTACTTTTCTATCGCTGATAATCACTGCTACTTTATTAAAGGAATGACTGATAGAAATTTGTTTTCCATCGCTAAGGAAAGGTTTTCCGTTAGGATCGTAGAACAGAGCAGTAGGTGTATAACCAATATTTTTGAGCAAAACGCGTGTAGCAAGGAAGTTTTTTTTGCCTTTCTCATTGTGAATGGCATTCAAACTTTCTTGTTGTTGGGGTGTGAGTACGACCGCTTGCTGCAAATCAGTGAGCCTCTCCTCCACATCCCATAAGTAAAGTTTGGTCTTTACATCAATATCAAATGTTTTAATCAATGGCATTTTTGTTTTCTCTCATCTATTTTATACAAAGGTAGTAAAAAAAACTTCAATATAGACAAGTTCTATTTAGAGAGCAAAATGTCTGTTTTGCAATTTAACATAATAAATATGTTAATGAAAAAAGTTTTGGACTTAATTTTTAATGGTTTATTAGTATTTTGGCTATGGGAATATGTTAAAAACTCTTATTTTAAGTTATCAGAAGTTTAACATTGTAAAAATGAGAGTTTAACAAAAGTTTAACGGTGTAGAGCGCAAAAAAAGTATTCACGAAAAAGAAAATCGTGAAGACTAAAAAATAAAATATAACTTTTAAAAAATAAAAATGATAGCAAATTCTTATTTATAAAGTACTTTTTTTACAGCTTTTACTACGTCTTCGGCGTTAGGTAAGAACTCTTTGAGCAATTCTGAAGAGAATGGCGCAGGAGTATCGGTGGTAGTAATACGTTGTACAGGAGCATCGAGGTAATCGAAAATGTGTTCTTGTACTTGGTAAGTAATTTCGGAAGAGACACTGCTAAAAGGCCAAGCTTCTTCTAAAATTACTAAGCGGTTTGTTTTTTTCACTGATGTAAAAATGGTATCGAAATCGAGTGGACGCACGGTACGCAAATCGATGATTTCACATTCGATGCCTTCTTTGGCTAAAATATCGGCAGCTTTGTGAGCTTCTTTGATGATTTTACCGAAAGATACAATAGTTACATCGCTACCAGCGCGTTTAATGTCGGCAACTCCAAGAGGAATAGTGTATTCTTCTTCAGGTACTTCACCTTTATCACCGTACATTTGCTCAGACTCCATAAAGATTACAGGGTCGTTATCGCGGATAGCCGATTTGAGCAATCCTTTAGCATCATAAGGAGTTGAAGGAACTACTACTTTCAAACCAGGGCAGTTAGCGTACCAATTCTCAAAAGCTTGAGAGTGGGTAGCAGCAAGCTGACCAGCAGAAGCGGTAGGACCGCGGAATACGATAGGAATATTAAATTGACCACCTGACATTTGGCGCATTTTAGCGGCATTGTTGATGATTTGGTCAATTGCTACCAACGAAAAGTTAAAGGTCATAAACTCAACGATTGGGCGGTTACCATTCATAGCTGCCCCTACTGAGATACCTGCAAAACCACCTTCGGCGATAGGGGTATCGATTATACGTTTAGGACCAAACTCATCGAGCATTCCTTTAGAGGCTTTGTAAGCACCGTTGTATTCGGCAACCTCTTCACCCATCAAATAAATAGACTCGTCGCGACGCATTTCTTCGCTCATCGCTTCGCAAACGGCTTCTCTAAATTGTATTGTTCTCATTTATATTATATTAAATAAGGTATATAACTAAAATTTTTCAGTTTGAAAGTACAAAAGTAGAAATAATTATTTAATTTCCCAATTTTTTTAAGTGATTATTTTTAGAAAAAATTTTTAAATTGTTGTTTATTAACGGTTTAAGTTTCTATTTTTTTTATACGAAAACTAAAGAATATCGGGCTATTTGGAAGTGGCTAACAATCAATAACTAAAATTTGCTAATTTAGCAATTACGTTGTATCTTTGCCGTCTGAACACTTACTATCTAAAGTACTATGGCAAGAGAAATCAAAGCAACGCCCATACTTGAGGGGCAAGATGTAATAGAGTTCTACAAGAAATTAGCAGGGTTTAAAGAGAATTTTAAACGTTTAGGTATTACACGTGAGAGTATTGAGAAAGATGCTGCTAAATTAAGAGCTATTTTCAAGGAAAGTAGAGAAGAAAAATAAATAGAACAATGAATTTAGATAATTTATCTTTTTTAAGAGTTACTAAAGGATTTGTGTTTAAACCCTTTAATTGTGAAGATGATGATTTGAATGAGTTTCTTTTTGAAGAAGCTATTCCTTATCGAAAAGAATTACTCGCTACCACTTTTGTGATTGAAGATGACACCCGAACTTTAGATTATTATAGCTTACTAAATGATAGCTTACAACTTAAAGAGGAAATGTTTTCTTCAAAAAGTCAGTTAAAAAAGTTTTTAAGAGATTTAATACCTTATCCTAAAAGACACTTAAAAAATATTCCTTCTGTAAAAATAGGTCGCTTGGCTGTTGATAAATCTTGTAAAGGAAAAGGATTAGGAAAAATAATGATTCATACTATTATAAGTAATTGCCTTATGTTGAATGACAATCAAGCTTGTAGGCTTATCACTGTTGATGCCTACAAACAAGCTATTCCTTTCTATCAAAGAATGAGTTTTGAATTCCTATCAGATAATGACAAAGAGGACAGTACCCGATTGATGTTTCTTGATTTAGCAGACCTTGAAGAGTAAATAATATTAAAAGAATGAACAATAAAAAGTCATCGAAGATTATTAAAAATAAACCCTATCTTTGCAATACTTAACACCTCTAACATCAGAAATCTAACATACAACATATATGAGAAAAATACAAATGGTTGACCTTCAAGGTCAGTATGAAAGAATTAAAAATGAAGTACAAGCTTCTTTTGAAGAAGTACTCAACACCACCGCTTTTATCAACGGTCCCCAAGTACAAGCCTTTCAAAAGGAATTGGAAAACTATATGGGGGTAAAACACGTAATCCCTTGCGCCAACGGTACTGATGCCCTCCAAATAGCAATGATGGGGCTCGGTCTCAAAGAAGGCGATGAGGTCATCACTGCCGATTTTACCTTCGCAGCAACCGTAGAAGTGATTGCCTTGCTGAAACTCACCCCTGTATTGGTAGACGTGTACGACGATACTTTCGACATCAACATCGAGGCAATTGAAAAAGCGATTACTCCCCGCACGAAAGCGATTGTACCCGTGCATTTGTTCGGTCAGCCAGCCAATATGGAAGCCGTAATGGCTTTGGCTAAAAAACACAACCTCTTCGTGATTGAAGACAATGCTCAAGCCATCGGTGCTGATTACACTTTTGCCGACGGACACAAACAGAAAGTAGGAACTATCGGTCACGTAGGGGCAACATCTTTCTTCCCTTCTAAGAACCTCGGTTGCTACGGCGATGGAGGGGCTATCTTCACTAACGACGACGACCTTGCTTACACCCTTCGCGGTATCGTAAATCACGGTATGTACGTGCGTTATCACCACGATGTAGTAGGGGTAAACTCTCGTCTCGACTCTTTACAAGCGGCTGTATTGCGCGCTAAACTCCCTCACCTGAACGATTATAACGCTCGCCGCCGTGAAGCAGCTCGCAAATATACCGAAGCGCTGAAAGGCAATCCTCATATCATCACTCCTGTAATCGCCAAAGGTAACGACCACGTATTCCACCAATATACCCTTCGCATTACCAATGGCAAACGCAATGAACTCGCTAAGGTTTTTGGTGAGAACGGAGTGCCTTTTGGTATTTACTACCCTATACCATTGCACGCCCAAAAAGCCTATACTCGCAGCTCTTATAACGAAGCTGATTTTGGCGTTACCAATAAATTAGTACAAGAAGTCATCTCTCTGCCTATGCACACCGAGCTTGACGACGAGCAAATAGCATTTATCACAGAATTGATAAAGAAAACAGTGTAATTGTAGGTCGTGGTACGACAAGCAGTTATTTGCGTCACACACTTTGCCAAAGTTCTTAACACCTACCCGTGCTACAGTCTTTGGCAAAGTTGAAGAATATAACAGAAAAGTAATCTTTTTATGGAAATCACTAATATCAACCAGTTAGACCCTCTATATGGAGTGTACTCGTATGCCGATTATCTATTGTGGAAATTTAAAGAGCGTGTAGAACTTTTTAAAGGAAAGCTCTTCAAAATGTCTGCACCTTCAGCAGTACATCAAGAAATATCAATGAAATTAGCGGGAGAGCTCTATCAGTTTCTTAAAGGCAAAGACTGCAAAGTGTTTCACGCTCCTTTTGATGTGCGTTTGCTGAAAGAAGCACAAGAAGATAAAGATATTTATACGGTTGTGCAACCCGATATTTGTGTAGTATGTGACCCTGAAAAGATAGACAAACGCGGTTGTGAAGGTGCTCCCGATTTGGTGATTGAAATCCTTTCACCTGGCAACTCTAAAAAGGAAATGAAGTTTAAATATGCCCTTTATGAGGAAGCTAAAGTACCTGAATATTGGATTATTGACCCCGATCACCAAAATATTTTGGTTTATATACTGAAAGGTGATAAGTACCAAAATCCTATCAATGTAGTAGATGATTATATCCCTTCAGAGAAATTTCCTACTCTTAAACTACATACTAACGATATTTTTTAAACAACAACCTTATGACAAAGACGGTACTACAAATAGCTATTGATGAGGAAGACTTACCTATTTTTGAATCTCTTTTTGAAAAGTTTGAGGTAGAGAGTTCTGTTATAGAAGAAAAGACTAAACCTCTTTTTACGATTGCTGTAGAAGATATACAATCTGTTGCTTTAGAGCGATTAGGCAGAACACTCAGCGATGATGAATTACTCACAGCTAAAAAGGGGTTAGAATGGGGATTGCTTACAGATATTGATGCTGTTTATAGTGCTATTTTTGATGAAGTGATAGAAAATAAATAAGTTTTGCAAAGTCTAAGAACATTTTTATGGAAGCAAAATTGAATCAACTCAATGATAAACAATTAGAAGCTGTAGTAAGTGAAAGTAAACGCTTATTAGTACTCGCTGGAGCTGGCTCTGGAAAAACCAAAACTCTTTTAGAAAAATTATCCTATCTAATGAATATTAAAAGAGTAAAACCTGCTAACATCTTAGTGATTACTTTTACCAAAAATGCTACTAATGAAATGATTGACAGACTCATTTTTTCAAGTGAAGAAGGAGGCTTGTATCAATCTTTTATGAATAATACTAAGATTAGTGATGCCGAAAAAAATACCTATCGAGATAATTTTGTGAAAGCAAATAAAAGACTGTCCAACCTTTCTATAAGCACTTTTCACAGTTTCTGTTATAAGGTACTTCGCAAATATGGTGTAAGTGAGTTCGATAACCAATTTAAAGTTTTAAACGATAGTAAAAAAAGTAAAGGTGAAGATGATTTTGTTTATGAAAATACTCCTGAAACCGACTTTGAAATCGCAAGCAAAATTCTCAAAGAAAATTCTAACAATAGAGAATACTTATTAGACTTAAAACGCTATATCCTTGATTATTTTGTAGATAACGGCTATTTTCATTCCCATAAAAAAGAAGAGGGGTTTCACGAAGAACAAAAGTATTATACTTCACTCAACGGAACAAAAGTGCGGTCTAAATCTGAACGTTATATAGCCGATTGGCTCTATAGACACAATATAGATTTTGCATACGAACCGTATCTCAACTGTAAAGATTTCTATTTTCACCCTGATTTCTATATCCCGCAAGCCGATATTTACTTAGAGCACATCAGCAATATGAGTGCTGCTGTTAAAGAAAAAGATGAACAGTACAAAAAGGCTAACAAAACTCTTTTTAAAACATACGAAGAGGTTGAAGCTAAAGATACTACACTATTCAATTCGGCTTTAGATAAGATTGTTAAAAATAGATTACCTGCCAATTATCACAGTGATGTCGCTTTGAGTTTTGAAGAGGAATTCAATGCTTATCACAAAGAATTAAACGATTTTATCACTCAGTCCTTACGGGTAATTAAGATGATTAAAGCTGAAAATCTATCACCCGAAGAAGTGTTAGTTAAAGCTCTCACCGACCCACATCAGCGTATCAGAGATTTTTATAATTTGGTGATTCCGCTAATGGAAAAATATCAGGCTTATTGTGTGAACAAATCATACCTCGATTTTGAAGATATGATTATTAAAACCATTGATTTGTTCAACCACCGACCCGAAATAGCTGAACAACATCAACAGATGTATAAATATATTTTGGTAGATGAATTTCAAGATGTAAACAACCTACAAGTAGAATTACTGAAAAAACTCTTAACTACCGATAATCAACTTTTTTGCGTAGGTGATGATTGGCAAAGTATCTATGCGTTCAGAGGGTCTAATGTAGATTATATCATCAACTTTGAAAAGTATTTCCCTAATGCCGAAGTGATTAAACTCAATCAGAATTACAGAAGCACTGAACATATTGTTGGAGCCAGCAATGAAGTGATAAAACACAATAAATTCAAAGTAGAAAAAGAGATTTTTGCAAATAAAAAATCGGAAACAAAAGTAAATATTTTTGCAGGTAGCAATGAAGATGAAAATATTGATTTTGTAGTGAGTGAAGTTAAAAAGCTTCTCAATAAGGGTTACAGAAAGGAAGATATACTATTTCTATATAGGCGTAGCAAAATGTTTAGCAATTACTTGAGCCGATTTAAAACCCAACGCGTTTTTGTACAGGCTAAAACGATGCACTCAGCAAAAGGATTAGAAGCCAAAGCTGTTTTTATCATAGGACTCACTCAGGGTAAAGGAGGATTCCCTGATATTTGGTTAGAGGACAGAATTTTCCAAGTTGTAAAACCCACTCAACACGATTTGCTAATGGAAGAAGAAAGACGTCTTTTCTATGTAGCTATTACAAGAGCTAAAGACCAACTATACCTAATAACCGAAAAGAATAACGAATCGATGTTTTTAGAAGAAATTCCTGATAACTTTGTTGTGAAAACTATAATTTAATAAACTGAATAACTAATAACTAAAACAAAAATAATGAGTCAAAAAATTCCTTGGCAAGAACGCCCTGCGGGTTGTACCGATGTAATGTGGCGTTATTCTGAAAACCCTATTATCGGTAGGTATGATATCCCTACCTCTAACAGTATTTTTAACTCGGCTGTTGTGCCTTTTGGCGACGGCTATGCAGGGGTTTTCCGCTGCGACAACAAAGCAGTACAAATGAACATTTTTGCTGGCTTCAGTAAAGATGCTATTCACTGGGAAATCAACCACGAACCTATCGTGATGAAAGGTGGTAATACTGATTTCCTTCATTCTGAGTATAAGTACGACCCTCGCGTTACTTTTATCGAAGACCGCTATTGGGTAACTTGGTGTAATGGCTATTGTGGCCCTACCATCGGGATTGCTTATACTTTTGATTTCAAAGAGTTTTTCCAATGCGAGAATGCCTTTTTGCCTTTCAACCGCAACGGGGTACTCTTCCCTGAGAAAATCAACGGTAAATACGCAATGCTTAGCCGCCCAAGTGATAACGGACATACCCCTTTCGGTGATATTTTCATCAGCTATAGCCCCGATATGAAATACTGGGGTGAACACCGCTGCGTGATGAAAGTAACACCTTTTATAGATAGCGCTTGGCAATGTACCAAAATAGGAGCAGGAGCTGTGCCTATCAAAACTAAAGATGGTTGGTTATTGTTCTATCACGGGGTGATCAACACTTGCAACGGTTTCCGCTACTCTATGGGGGCTGCATTGTTAGACCTCAACAATCCAAGCAAAGTAATCGCTCGTACACAGCCTTACCTCTTGGCGCCTGCCACTCTCTACGAAACTACCGGCGATGTGCCTAATGTGGTATTCCCTTGTGCTGCCTTGCATTCTATCGAAGAAGACAAAGTAGCAGTGTACTACGGTGCTGCCGATACAGTAGTGGGCGTTGCTTTCGGACGTATTTCCGAAATCGTAAAATTCACTAAAGAAAATTCTTTATAAGTTATCAGGTGTTAGGGGTCAGGGGTCAGGTATCAAAATCCTACCCTGAAACCTAACACCTATTCCCTGAAACCTGAAACAAAATGCCTTTAGCTTTATTTAATTCTATCACTTCGTGGTTTTTAAAACGCCGCATCGACCAAATACAAGAGTTTGTACTCGACCCTCATAGGGTACAAGAACGCGTGCTTTTAGAACTAATCAGCAATGCCAAAGATACTGAACTCGGCAAGCAATACAACTTCGCCGAAGTGAAAAACTACCAGCAATTTGTGCGTGAAACGCCTCTCACTACCTACGAGAACTTTGAACCTTATGTTGAAAGAGCTCGGCGCGGTGAACACAATGTGTTTTGGCATACACCCATCAAGTGGTTTGCTAAGAGCAGCGGGACTACCAATGCCAAAAGCAAATTTATACCCGTGAGTGAGGAGGCTCTGCAATTGTGTCATTATAAATCAGGGAAAGATATGCTTTGCTTATACCTGAACAACAACGAGGACTCGAACCTTTTCAAAGGAAAGAGTTTGCGACTTGGGGGTAGCAAGCAATTATACGAACAAAACGGCACCTATTTTGGCGATTTATCGGCAATTTTAATTGAAAACTTGCCTTTTTGGGCAGAATGGAGTTGTACTCCCAGCAACAAAGTATCACTGATGAGTGAATGGGAGAGCAAACTACAGGCAATTGTAAAAGAAGTAAAAACCGAAAATGTTACCAGCATTGCAGGTGTCCCCTCGTGGATGCTCGTATTGCTGAACCGTATTTTAGAAGATACCCAAAAACAACACCTATTAGAATTGTGGGAAAACTTAGAAGTGTATTTCCACGGTGGAGTGAGTTTCATTCCTTATCGCGAACAATATAAAAATATCATCCCCTCGGATACTTTCCGCTATTACGAAATATACAACGCTTCCGAAGGCTTTTTTGCTATTCAAGACCGCAACAATTCCGACGAGATGCTGCTAATGCTGGACTATGGTATTTTCTATGAATTTATCCCGATGGAGACCTTTGGCACTGCCCAACAAAAAGCCATTCCGCTGAGTGAAGTGGAGATAGGCAAGAACTACGCAATGGTGATTAGCACCAATGCAGGCTTGTGGCGGTATATTATAGGTGATACCGTGCGATTTACCTCAGTAGCACCTTATCGCATCAAGATTACGGGGCGCACCAAGCACTTTATCAATGTATTTGGCGAAGAACTTATCGTTGAGAATGCCGAACGCGCTTTAGAAAAAGCCTGCGAACAAACAAATAGTCATTTGATAGATTATACTGTAGCACCTATCTTTATGCAGGACAAGCTAAAAGGCGGACACGAGTGGGTGATAGAATTTGAGTCGGCTCCAGAGAGTTTAGAGCAATTCACCGAGATATTAGACCTCGAACTCCAGAAACTCAACTCCGATTACGAAGCCAAGCGTTACAACAATATGACCCTCAACAAGCCCAAAGTACACAGCGCACGCGCAGGACTTTTCCACGATTGGCTCAAGCATAAAGACAAACTCGGTGGGCAAAACAAAGTCCCCCGACTTTCTAACAGTAGAGAATACGTAGAAGAATTGCTAAAATTGCGTGATTTATCGTAAATCACGCAATTTTAGTTTCTAAAAGACTGAAAAACAAAGGTGATTTGATGTAACTCTGTTTCTTCTTATTAACGGGAATAACTTCTAAAAATCCCATATCTACCAATTGTTTGAGATCAGTGCGAGCTGTGTGGTTCGAGATGAGAAAGCGATTTTCAATTTCTTTGATAGAAAGCACACGATCAGGATCATCGTAAATGATTTTGATAATTTGCGCCATACGATCGTTTACTCCAGGAATTTTCATAAATTGTGAAGCTTGAAATATCTCTTTTTGCTTTCTATTAATATAAGTTTTCAAGGCTTCAAAAGCTTTTTCCATAGCCCTCAATTGGTAAGTGATGAAATAGCTGAGGTCGTTGTCATCAGCTTCAGTATGTAGGTAGGCTTTTTCGTATTGCTTTTTTGTTTCTTTTATAATGCGTGAGATGGAGAGATATTCAGTAAGCCAATAGCCCGATTTGAGCATATACCAATAAAATACAGCGCGAGCAGTACGCCCATTGCCATCGGTGAAAGGGTGAATAAAACCTATCATAAAGTGCAGCACGCAGGCTTTGACCAGAGGGTGAATAAAAGGAGCACTATTATTATTGAAAAAAGAGCAAAGTTCCTTGATAAGCTGTGGTATTTCACGAGCATCAGGAGGGGTGTGCACTACTTCGCTATTAGTAAAATCAACTACATAAATATTATTATGAGTGCGAAAAGCGCCTTCTTCTTCAGGTAAATCGAGGGTCTTATGAGCGATGAGTTGGTGGATATGCAACAAGTTTTCAGCTGAAAACGGTTCGTCCTTATGTTGCACAATGTACTGCATCGTATGGTAGTTATTCACAATCATCTGCTCCGATTTGCTTTTAGGCTTTATCCCTTTTTGAATCATCTCTTTAGCCTTTTTACGCGTGGTATTAGCGCCCTCTATTTGGCTACTGGCTATTGACTCTTCCATAATAGAACTCACCATAAATTTATGTGTATCTACCTCGGCAATCCCCATATTGCTGGTGAGGGTACCCCCAATGTGCATATCAAAGTTATGGAGAGCTTGCTGGATATAATCGGTGAGTACATAGCTAAAATGGTAATTGCCAAATTGCAATGTACGCTGGTTTAGCAAGCGGTAAAGTTTTACAGCCTGCCACAATTGTTCAGGGGTCGCACTTTTAGTTTTTTTGTATTTAAGTTCTGACCAATACAGATATTCATCTTGTATTTTCTGCAAGATACCCTCTTCTAACAGAGGTTTTATAAGGGAAAAAAGAGCCGATTGAGGGACAAAAGGAGGAGGGCTTTCTATCATTGGTTTTATGCGTTTAGAGGGCAAAGATAGTAAAAATTGCGTGATTTATGATAAATCACGCAATTT
The DNA here is from genome assembly GCF_016806945.1 of Capnocytophaga genosp. AHN8471. Lineage (NCBI taxonomy): Bacteria > Pseudomonadati > Bacteroidota > Flavobacteriia > Flavobacteriales > Flavobacteriaceae > Capnocytophaga > Capnocytophaga genosp. AHN8471. The sequence goes on along the minus strand of NZ_JAESPJ010000038.1, from coordinate 38,878 downwards.
TTGCTTCGGGCTTCTACCGAATTTCTTCTTAAAGGCAGTAGAGAAATGTGATACATACTCATAGCCACAAGCAAATGCTATCTCACTGATGTTCTTATCACTGTGGAGAAGTAGTTGCTGTGCTAACTCCATTTTATAATCGTATAAATAGCCGAAAACAGTAGTGCCAAATACTTCTTTAAAACCGTAACACAATTTCTTTTCATTAGTACCTACAGCACGCGCTAACTCAGTTATAGTGGGTGTAGTGTTTAACTGAGCCGTAAGCAGATCGCGCACTTCGTACATCTTCTGTATATCGGTTGGGGTTTTACAATATTGGTGAGGTTGCGACTGTTGTTGCTCGTATTGTTGGAGTTGTAAAAGGAGAAGTTCCTGCACTTTCAGGTCGGTATAGGGGCCGGCAGCCTTGCCCAAGAGGGTTGCGTGTTGCAACTGACAAAGTGCTGTTTGTATCGCAAAGGTGGTAGGCAGGGAGTGGTCGGGGGATAGGATAAAATTACCTCCACGCTCATAACGCTCGTACCACGCCATAAAGATTTCGGGGTATTGGACAGCCATTTGCGCAAAATTTTCGGCACTAATCGCTACAGTAATCACCTCTATAGTATCATCTCTGTGCAAAAAGTCTTTCCCTAAACACTCTTCGCGACCGAAAAAGATATTATGCGTTCCTGCTTTGGCGGTAGCAATACGCTTGTCAATCTCTATTTGTATACCTTTATGGGTTTGGGTAACAAAATAAAGGCGCAGTGAGGGGATATCCATACGCCCCTCAAAAGCTACATCTTCTTTCACTTGTGCTTGCCAACGGTAATAGGTGTGATCGCCTAAGATCTGTTGCTCTAACTGGAATTCGGCTATTTGCTCACTCACCCCTTCGTAGTACGTTTGTACCTCTTCTTCATTAGTTACCAATGGTAATATTACTTCATTTATCATAGCTATTCAGATATAAAACTTTGCTAAGGATATTAAACAATTGTACTTCTTTTTTACTGTACTTTTGCCTCCTGAAATTCATTTGTTTAGAACAAAAGTAAATAATATATCGCAAACTACCAAATTTTAGGGGTTAGGATTTAGGGGATAGGGGATAGAAAAATAAGGATTAGAAGTTGATAGTTAGTGATTTAATGGATAAAAACCAATATTTATGTTATACAAAACTTTTCTTTTATTACTGCTCACTACTTCTTCTTTATGGGCTCAAAATACTGCTGAACTTTCTGGTAAAATTACCGATAAAGCCACCCAAAAACCACTCATAGGCGCCGATATCTACCTCAAAGAATTGAAGAAAGGCACTAATGCCGATGCACAAGGTAACTATCATCTAAAGGGTATCCCCGAAGGCAATTACACTATTATAGGTAGCTATCTCGGCTATCAAACTTTTAGTAAGAAAATCTATCTAAAAGGGCAAGAGCGCTTGGATATCAGCCTTAAAGAGCAAGCCGAGGAAATAAGCGGGGTAACCGTTTCGGGCAAGAGCATCGCTCACCAAAAGAAAGAAGAGAGTATGCCTGTAACGGTGATTGATATGAGCAATATGCGGGGCACAGTGAGCAATGTGCAGGACATTCTCGCTAAAACCGTGGGGGTAACCTTGCGCACCTCTGGAGGTGTGGGGAGCAGTTCACGCATTTCGGTGCGTGGTTTGGAAGGCAAGCGCATTGGCTTTTTTATCGATGAATTGCCAATGAGCGAACAAACCGATTATTTAGATATCAACGATATTCCTATTGATATGATAGACCGCATCGAGATTTACAAAGGCGTTGTTCCTGCCCGCTTTGGAGGGTCGTCTTTGGGTGGGGCTATCAATATTGTCATTCGCGAATACCCCGATAAATATGCCGACCTCAGCTATGGTTACGAGAGCTTCAATACTCACAAGGCGCAAGGGGTCTTCAAACGCAACCTAAAAGCACGCGGACTTGTTTTTGGTATCGGTGGGGGCTATACCACTTCCGATAATAACTATACTTTCGATTCGCCCTATCGCGAGGGTTTGCGCATCACCCGCAACCACGATAAATACCGCAAATACATCGTTGGGGGGAGCTTTAAAGCTAAAAAATGGTGGTTTGACGAGGTGGAGTTTGAACCTGTAGTGGTGAAGACCTACAAAGAAGTACAAGGTATAGAGTACGACATCCGCGAGGCATATAGTGAGAGCCTTATGGCGGGGTTGGCTAATAAATTCACTAAAGACAATTTCCTTACCGAAGGACTCAACCTCGATATGTTCAACGGATTGGTATTCACCAAAATGAACTTTATCGATAAAGCTACCCGCCGCTATGAATGGGACGGCACCTCCTACCCTACCCCTTCGCGCTACGGTGGTGAGGCGGGGTATAACTTCCCTTCAGATTCCGATGACCAAAAACTATCGTTTATCAATAAAACCAACTTGGAGTATATCATCAATGAGCGTCATTCGTTCAACTTCAACAGTGTATTTTCTATAGCCAAAGGAACGCCAAAGGATGAACTCAAAACTCTCAGCTTAGGCAAGCAAGTGAATTTCGATTCGCGTATGCACAGCTGGGTGAGCGGACTTACTTACGACTTGCGGTCACTTAACGATGTATTTCTCAACTCGCTTACTGTACGCTACTACCAATACACTATGCACACTCAAATGGCACCATTATTTGTGCCTGGTAAGTACGATGTTGATTTAGAAAAGAACAATTGGGGGGTGAACAACGCTATGCGCTACCGCTTTTTGCCTTCGCTAATGGGGAAACTCTCAGCAGGTTATGAAGTGCGTATCCCCTCAGAAAGTGAGCTTTTGGGCGACGGTATCGGTGTAGTGCCCAGTGCCGACCTCCTACCCGAACGCAATGCTAGTGCAAACCTCGGTTTATTGTTCGACCTCACGGGCAAACACCCTAGCAATGCACAAATAGAAATGAACTTCTTCTATATGTATTTGCAGGATATGATACGCTACACCGCCGGACTTATAGGCGCTCAATATCAGAATTTTGGCGAGATGCGCACCCTTGGGGTAGAGTTTGAAGCTAAAGCCGATGTACTCCCCTCGCTCTATGCCTACGTGAATACTACTTACCAAGACTTGCGCGACACCCGCGACTACGAGCCCGCCAGTACCGTGCCCAACCCCACTAAAAACAAGCGTATGCCTAACATCCCTTACCTAATGGCAAACGCCGGAATGGAATTTCACCGCGAAAATCTCTTTGGAGGTAGCGGTCAGAACACACGCCTTTTTGCCGATGTGGCTTTTGTAGAAGAATATTTCTATGATTTTGAATTGACCCAATTACAAAAACGCCGCATCCCACGAAGCACCACTATTGATATAGGCTTTGAACACAGCTTTTTGAATAACAAACTCTTTATATCGGGCAAATTGCGTAATATAACGAACGAAAAGACCTTGTCGGAATTTAACCGTCCACTCCCTGGTATCAACGGAGGAGTGAAGATTAGAATGATATTTTAGATTATGAATAAAATCCCTGAAACAATGCTCATCACTTTATGGGCAAAAGCAACCGAACTAAAACAGCGCAATCCTTTGTTGCGCGATGAAAAAGCTGCTGAGATTATCAGCAAAATAGACTATGATTTCAGCAAGTTTAAGAAAGCTAAATTCTCTCAAGCAGGGGTATGCGTGCGCGCAAGCCTGATTGATGAAGAGACTCGCAAATTTATCGCTGCTCACCCCGATGCGGTAGTCATACAACTCGGTGCAGGACTCGATGCCCGTTACGAGCGTTTGGGTTGCCCAAAAGTAACCCATTGGTACGACCTCGACCTACCCGAAGTGATGCAATTACGCCGTCACTTTTTTGAAGAGACGGAACAGAGGAGTTTTTTGGAAATGTCGCTTTTTGATAGAGAATGGATACCTATTGTAAAAGCACATCACAAACCTCTGCTCATTATCGTGGAGGGAGTGCTGATGTATTTCAGCCAGAGAGAAGTAAAAGATTTTATGATTAACCTCTGTGATGAAATAGACGAAGCTACCTTTTTGTTTGATATGCTCGCCTACGCCTTAGTGGGGCACGCCAAAAAACACGATACACTCGGCGCGATGGACAAAGACCAACGTCCTGAATTTAAGTGGAGTGAAAAAGAAAGTGCTGTAATGGAAAGTTGGCATCCTAAAATCCATTTGGCTAAAGAGTACTATATGAGTGAGTATGACCAAGGTCGTTATCCTTTTATATTCAGAATGCTTTATAAAATTCCTTATTTTTATAAACGATTCAACCAGAGGGTTGTTAATTTGTCAATTTGCCAATGAGGTACGAGCCGTACAGGCAATTTGGTGCGAGCCGCACGGGCAATTTGTCGCAAACTTAAGACTAACAAAACTATGATAGAAAATCTCAAATATATTACAACTTTTCATCCTAAGCAGATTCTCAAAAGTGTGTTGTGGGAAATTGTACACAGCGGTTTTATCACAGCACCGTCGGGTATTTTGCTCATTATTGTATGGGAACTTTTCAAAGAACAACCTAACACTTCTCTCATCTGGTTGATGGTAGGGCTAATGTGCCTCTTGCTCTGTTTGCAGTTCTTTGTCGCCTCGCGCACTTTGGTCTCTTCTAATCTCTACGTATACGACATCGCTAAAGAATTGCGTATAAAGTTGGGCAATCACTTGCAAAAGCTCTCTTTGGGTTTCTTCAAAAAGCGTGACCCTGGAGAGATTGGCTCAGTAATTATGCAAGATGTTGCCTCGTTCGAACATATTTTTAGTCACAGTTTTGGCAACTTGGCGGCTGCCCTTTTTGGTACCGTAATGCTATCGAGCTTCTTGTTTTATTGCGATTGGCGACTCACCCTCTGTTTATTAGCTGCCTTACCGCTTATCATTCCTTTTTTAAAGCTCGGCACTTTCATCGTCGATAAATGGGGGTTGAGCAAAGCACAAGTGAAAGCCCGCAACGAGGTGTCGGCTAAGTTCTTAGAATATGTACAAGGCATTCGACATTTAAAATCCTATGGACTTACGGGCGACAATTATAGCACTCTCGAAAAAGCCTACGCCGACCTCCGCCAAAAGAGTATCCGTTTAGAGGCCATCCCAGGTCCTACGGTTACACTTTCGTTTATAGTGCTCGAAATTGCTTTTATACTGATGCTCGCCTTGGGCTTGTACTACCTCACACACGGAGAGATTACTGTACCTATACTAATGGTATTCCTCATTTTGGGGTATAATCTCTATAGTCCTATCAAAGTAGTATTGGTGGACTACTTGATGATTCGCTATATGAACGAGAGCCTCAGTAGGGTGATTGAAGTATTGCAAGAACCTACTATGGAAACTGATAAAAACGAGTTCCCTACCCATTTCGATATTACTTTCCACGATGTGAGTTTCGCTTATCTACCGGATAAAACGACTCTCAGTCATCTAAATTTTACAGTGCCTGAGCACAATATGGTAGCTTTGGTAGGGCATTCAGGTTCGGGTAAAACCACTATTGCCTCACTCATCGCCCGCTTTTGGGATGTAACCAAAGGCAGTATCACCATCGGCGGAGTAGATATACGCCATATTCCGCAAGAACGTTTCTACGGACTTATCAGCGAGGTTTTTCAAGAGGTATACCTCTTTGATGATACTATTTACAACAACATCAAAATAGGCAATCCACACGCTACCGAAGCTGAGGTTATAGCCGCTGCCGAGCGTGCCCAAGTACTGTCGTTTGCGTGGGAACTGCCTCAAGGAATGCACACCCCCGTCGGTGAAGGGGGCAACCGACTCTCAGGAGGTGAGAAACAACGCATCAGTATTGCTCGTGCCTTGCTGAAAAACGCGCCCATCATCTTATTAGACGAAGCCACCGCCAGCCTCGACCCCGAAAACGAAATTTTTATTCAGCAGGCTATTCAAGAGCTTGTAAAAGATAAAACCATGGTGGTGATTGCCCACAAGCTATCCACTATCAAAAATGCTGATAAGATACTCGTGTTAGAAAATGGCAAAATCGCCGAAGCTGGTACGCATAGCGAACTCTTAGCACAAAAAGGTATTTACCAGCGCCTTTGGACACTCCAACAGCAATCTGGAGGATGGAAATTGCCAAATTAGCAAATATGAAAATTAGCTTATTATGAAACGATTACTCCAAATAGCAGGACAACGCAAGAGTTTGCTCTTAGCCTCTTGCACCTTAGCCGTCATACACAGCGTGCTGAGCCTTGTACCTTATGCCTTAGTGTTTTACATTATTAAAGAACTCACCCAATCACAACCTAATTTCACCACCGTTCAACAGTATGTGGTATATGCTATAGTGATGGTAATAGTGAGTATGGTAGCCTTTTTGCTTTCGGGTATTCTCTCGCATATCGCCGCTTTCAATATTCTCTATGGCTTGCGCAAAACCATTACTGAGAAAGTAGGCATCTTGCCTATGGGTTATCTTTCACACCGCAATTCGGGAGCTTTCAAGAAAATAATTTCAGACGATGTAGAACGTATCGAAACCTTTGTAGCTCACCAAATCCCCGATTTTGTAAAAGCCGTTGCCTTGCCTCTGCTCACCTTGGGCTATCTGTTTAGCGAAGACTGGCGCTTGGCACTCATCAGCTGTTTGCCACTACTCGTATTGGTGGTGATAATGCCCCTGATGTTTGGCAGTAAAAACCAGAACCTCACCCAAAAATACCACCATTCACTCGAAGAAATGAGTGCCGGTATTGTGGAATACGTGCGTGCTATGCCGGTGATGAAAATCTTCCAGCAATCAGCTGAAACTTTTGATAAGTACGGCAAAAAAGTGCTCACCTTTCATCGTTTTGTAAGCGACTGGATACGCCATAGTTCACCCCCATTTGCTATCTTTATGAGCTTTGCCAGCAATGCGATGTTGCCCGTTTTAGCATTGGGTTTATACCTCTATTTTCACAATGGGCTAACCCTCGCCACCCTGCTCTTCTTCTTAATTCTGGGCACAGGCTATATGCGCCCCGTGTTTGCGATGAGCAATATGGCGATGCAACTGCAACTCATCGAGCAAGGCGTACAGCAAATAGACAAAATACTCGAAGCTCCCGTCCTACCCGAAACTCACACTCCACAAGAGCCCTCTCATTACGATATTCGTTTCGATAAAGTATCGTTTGCCTACGACGGCGAACATTACGTACTCAACGACATCAACTTTATTGCCAAAGAAGGCTCTATTACTGCTTTGGTAGGTCCTTCAGGTGCTGGCAAGAGCACGGTGGGGCAATTGTTGTCGCGTTTTTGGGATGTACAAGAAGGAAACATCAGCATTGGTGGAGTAGATATTCGTCAGTTATCTACTGAAAAGCTGATGCAGATGGTCTCTTTTGTATTTCAAGACAGCTTTATGTTTGCTCAAACAATGTACGAGAATATCCGTATGGGGATGAACAAAACCAAAGAAGAAGTGATTGCTGCTGCCCAAGCCGCTCAAATACACGACTTTATTATGAGCTTGCCCAAGGGCTACGACACTCTTTTCGGGCAACAAGGTGTACACCTCAGCGGAGGTGAGCAACAGCGTTTTCAGTTGGCACGTGCTATCTTGAAAAATGCTCCTATTCTCGTTTTAGACGAAGCCACCGCCTTTGCCGACCCCGAGAACGAATACAAAATACAACAGGCATTTAGTGAGCTTATCAAGGGAAAAACCGTGCTTGTTATCGCACACCGCCTTTCCACCATCATCACTGCCGACCAGATTATCGTTTTTGAAAAAGGTGAAATCAACGCCATAGGTACTCATAACGAGCTCTTGCAAAGTAGTGAACTCTACCAACGAATGTGGAACGCCCACAACAGAGCTAAAGAATGGAATATCTAACTAATAAATTAACCTATAAATATACATTACAATGAAAAAAGTAATCTTAACCCTCAGCAGCCTCGCTCTGCTCATTGTGTCTTGCAAAAAAGACGACAACAACAAACCTGCTCCTTCTAATGAAGGCAGTGGAAAGTATTTGGTGAAAACTACCTTTAAAAACCCCGACGGTAAAAGTGGTAGTTCTTACTTACAACTTACTAATGACCTCAATACCACTACTGCTTTAAACAACAAACAAGCTATACAAGTACCCTATATGTCGAGTGTAATGATATATGGCAATGAGGTATATTCATTAGATGCTATTGATGGTAGTTATGGTGTGAGAAAATTCATTTACAACCCTACTACCCAAAAACTTACCGAAAGTAAAAAATTCGATACCCCTGCACACTCTATGCCCTGCAACTTGATAAAGGTGAGCGATACCAAAGCCTATTTGCCTTTATACAACGTACCAAAGGTATTGATTATCAACCCACAAACAATGCAGAAAATAGGTGAAATAGACATTCAAAGGTACGCCCACAGCGACAGCAGTCCGGATGCAGGCTACGGAATAATACGCGATGGGTATTTCTACCTACCCCTATTGCAATTAGGACCTGATTATGCTCCTTATGCCGACCATCTCCAAAGTGATGTACTCATCATCAATGTACAAACTGATAAGGTAGAAAAGGTAATATCAGAAACCACTACTCACTTGGCTATGCCTTCTCAACCCTCATATAAAACTTGTATTTTCACCACCGAAAACAAAGATATATATATAATGTGTGCTGGTTATTTCGGGTTCAATCCCGCAAATACCCATTCAGGGTTTGTGTGCATACCTCAAAGTACTACTGTATCGGCTACCGAGTTTGATAGCAGTAAGAGTTGGGATATATCCAACACTACTATTGAGGGTACTACCTATAAACCTGCAACTATCTATAGTGTGGAATACTTAGGTAATGGCAAAGCAGTAGGTTTTGTAGGTGCTGCTGAACTGAATGTAAAAGACCCTTTCACCGATAAAAATGGTATTGCCGTATTGATAGACCTCAACGCTAAAACTATCAAGAAGATTGATGGTATCCCTTATACCGATAGCCATAGTGTGTTTATCGGTAGAAACAACAACGAAGTGATTTTTGGTGTATCGGGTACAGACAAAAGAGGTTTGTTTAGCTACAACCCTGCTACCGGTATCAGCAAGCAAGTGCTGAATACAGAGGGAGGCGCCGACTTCTTCCACGCATTTTAGTGCGAGCCTCATAGACAATTTATAACGTTGCAAACTTTGGCAAAGTCCAAGGACTTTGCCAGAGTTAATCATAAATTATATATGAAAAAAGGATTTATTTTAGGCTTAATAGCCTCACTTATTACCTTTTCCGGTGATATGTTATTGGGGTACATTCAGGTAGAAAACCCCGAAAAATCACTGATGAACTTCTCACTTACCTTACCCCTATCGCGCATTCTATGGGGAGGATTCTTAGGTGTGATAGGTATCCCTCTGCAGAGCATAGGGTATTGGCAAATTTACAAGTTGATGAAAGAAGGTAGTAAAACGCTCTCAAAACTTTACAATGTAGGTATCTGGGGGTGGTTAGTAATGGCAGCTTGTGGGGTGCACCTCAATTGTGCTGTGGTGATGCTTATCTACAAACAACTTTACTCCACCGATGCAATCTTAGCCCATAATGTAGCTACTACCTTTTCTAACAATGTATTAGTGCCTTGCTATTACATTTTTATTGTCTTTTTCCTACTGATGAACATCTCACAGTTCATAGCTTTTGTAAGGAAAAAGACCGTTTATCCTCGCATAGCAGCCCTTTTCAATATGTTTATAGGTATTGGCATCATTCATCTTATAGCCTATTTGTTACCAGATTCGGCTATTAAAAACGGATTGAATGTATCGGCTATCAGCTTGGGTAATGCCTTGATGTTTATAGGGTTGCTACTTTTTAAAGGTCAGACAAGTCTAACAACTAATAATAATAACTAAAAACTAATTTTATGTATTCAAAAGTATTTTTAACAGCGTGCTCATTAGCATTGCTATTGGTCTCTTGCAAAAAAGACGACAACAACAATTCAGAATCGGCTATCATTTCTAAAAGTTCAGGAAAATACCTTTTAGAAACTTCAGTGAAGAACCCCGATGGTATGAGCGGTAGTTCGTATATACAGCTCTTTAATACCCTCTCAGGAAGTCTCAACAATAGCCAAGCTGAGCAAGTAGATTTTGGCTCTTCAGTACAAGTAGAAGGCAATGATGTATACCTCTTCGATACTATGAAAGGGGTAGGTGGTATAGTTCGCTGGACGTACGACCCTACTACCCAAAAACTTACCAAAGGAGCTACCCTTCCAGGAATTTCTAACTCAATGGTAGGTCACCTTGAGAAAGTAAGCGCTACCAAAGCCTACGTGCCTATGTATACCCAAGGCGTTGTGTGGATTATCAACCCACAAACAATGCAAAAAACAGGAGAAATCAATCTCGCCCAATACGCTCACGGCGACAGTAGTCCTGAGCCTGCTATGGGTATCCTCCGCGATGGCAAATACTATCTATGCCTCAACCAAATCGACCCTGGAGCAGGTTGGCAACCTTATGCCAATTATCAGCAATGTGATGTGGCTATCATCAACCCTCAAACTGATGTAGTAGAAAAAGTAGTATCCGAAACTACTACCAAACTCACCTTCCCTACCCGCCCAATGGCGCAATGCAAAGGAATGCTCTTCACCAATGAAGCAGGTGATATTTATATGGCTACCGCAGGCTATTTTGGGTATTCTAAGGACAATACCAAATGCGGTTTTCTCTGCATTCCCAAAGGCAGTACTGAGTTTGATAGCAGCAAATCGTGGGACATCTCCACTACCACCATCGCAGGCACTAGTTACAAGCCTGCCAGCGTGTATAACTGTCAGTATATAGGCAATGGTAAAGCAGTAGCTTATGTAGGTATAGTAGAACTCGGTGGGTCAAACCCCTACACCGCTAAAAATGCAATGGCTGTACTCATAGATTTCAATGCCAAATCTATCAGCCAAATAAATGGTATACCTCTAACCGATGGGCATAGTATTTTCATCACCAAACACAATGGCAAAATACTTTTCGGGGCTTTCGGCACTGATAAGATAGGACTTTTTGCCTATAACCCTACCACTGGAGCGGTAGAACAAGTACTCACCACCACTGGCAACCCTGCCTTTTTTCACGCATTTTAAATGAAAGAAGAGCCCGTTAGCAAAGTTACTAACGGGCTCTTCTTTTATAAACAAGCACTTTTATGCCCCTATTTCAAGGATTGTCAGCAATTGCTTTATTGTTTAACGTGAGTTCGATTTAAGCAGCAACGAGTCTTTTTAGATCAACAATGTCTTCTTGCAAATTAATAGAAGGCTTTTTATCAAAGAAAGAATAAGCTATAAGTTCTGATAATAAGTTAGTTATAAAATTATCAAAACAACGATGTCTTGTATGCTCTACTTGACAAATGTTTTTTAATTCGTCATTTACTGTTTCTATCAAAGCACGTTTTCTAAGAGCTATTTTGTCTTGTAAGAGCATCAAGCTATTTTTCATATTCTTTTTAATCTTAGTGATTAAATGTACCCCATCAATAAATAATTGTTCAAATAAATCTTTGCTGATATACCCCTTATCTCCAAAGAGTTTTCCAAAGATTTTGTGGGAATTCACCTTTCATATGCTTCTTTATGTGATTGATATAGTAATGTTTTAAATCTCTATAATGACCTGAATGAAAGAGAATTAGAATAGTCATAACCTCACTATCAGATAAAGTTGATTTACGATTTCTCTGTTTTAAGTCAGTATTTTGCACAAGGCTATGGTCAGAGACTATTTTTTCAAAATTCTTGTCAAATTCGTCTATTATAAAGAAAATTTCCGTAACTTTGTGGCTTGATAACATAGGGATAGATTTTTAGTTAAACTTTTGATTTTCAAACTACAAAGTTACTAAAACTATCCCTTTTTTGCAAATAAAAAATAACTTTTCTTACGTCGAACTCACGTTATTTTAAGCAGTTTATCCCCTGAGAGGGAGAGCTGCTCTAACATAAATATGCTATGTGTTTTGCTCTTGCCTTTAACGATGTCCATTGGCTGATACACCCTTAAAACCTCAACAGGGAGTTCTTGCGAGAGGCTCTTTCCTGTGGTAGCGCGGTCGATGATTTTAAAGCTGACAATGTCGGTCTCAAAGGGCACGCGGCTTTTGTTTTTGAGCCATACATCAAAGAAGAGTTTGCTGCCGTGGGTATAGATACCGCGCAGCTCGCTTTGGAGGGTGCCGTTTCGTGCGCCTATATGGCGTAAAAGACGGCGTTGCTGCTTATAAATGGACTGCATCATCAGATTGATAACCGCAGGCGAATCGCCGCGGGTATCGGCAAAGAGGATGTCGGTTTGGGCAGTGCGATGAAAATCGGTGGGGGATTGCGCAAGCAAGAGTCTGCTGATGTCAAAGCTCAGATGTACAGGAGCAGGATTGTAGGTGATGTCAAAGTTGTAAAAACGTCCGTCTTTGGTGATGAGCGAGAGGTTGGTAGCGGTGGTAAAGCTCACGGTGGTGGCTTTGACCCGTAGGACGTTCTCTGCCCCCTGTGGCTTTGTCGGCGATGAGGTAGTCGCTGCCGAGATCTACATAACGAATAGCCGCTGGAAAGATAAGATGGGGATGAAAAGCTAAATTCTGTATTCTTTATTAAGAATTTCAATTTTAGGCTATAACAGTGAATGAATTTAGTTTATTAATTTTTACTTATCATAGAATAACTTCCATTTATCTGCGTTTACAGTGTCGTTTTTTATAATATAATCCTGTGTTAAATTAAGAATATGCCATTCCTTGCCGCTCTCGGGGAGAAAAGAATGATAAATTTGTTTATTATCTTTAAGAAGATAAAATGACATAGAAATATAGTCAGCATATATAATTTCATTTTCAGAGTAATTGTTTTTTATATTATTAATATCTATTGTCTTCAGAATAGAATCTATTTCTGAAAATAGATGCGCTGTATTTTTAGTCAATATACAATCTTTTAGAGCATCTTCTCTATTAAGAATATATTGATTATTGTTATTATATAAGGATTTTCTATCATCTTTTATATTATGTAAAAATATGGATTGATCCTTAAAATTTAAAATAATAGAGAAAGGCGTAATCTTTCCATTAGCTACAAACATGTTAAATACAATAATTCTATTATCAATGTGTTTTTGAGGTACTTCTCCTTTACAAGAAATAAGAAAGAGAAGAATTATAAGAATATATTTTTGCATACTTAATTATTTAGGTCCTCCTATATTAAAGAATGATAGCCATTTATCTCTATTTATAGTGTCATTTTTCATATTGAAATCTCTCACTAAATAAAAAATATCCCATTCTTTTCCCGTAGGATTAAAACAGTAATACACCCGCTTATTACCTTCAAAATAATTAAATGACATATAAACATATTCATCAGGAGCAGGTTGAGACCTTTTACAAGAAAAAGGAGCCCCATTTTGAAGGATAGAATCTATTTTTTCAAATAAGACATTTGTATCAGTGGTCATCTTATTATCAGCTATGAATCCTAACTCATAAATAGTATTATAATCAATTCTATCATTCTTCTGTTTAATAGCTTCTTTAGGTAAAGTCCCTTCTACTACTTCTACTTCATCTTCCACAAGTCGGTCAAAGTTAGCTTCATTTATTATATTATGAACAAATACAGATTTGTCCTTAAAATCTAATGTTATAGAATGTGAAGCTAAATTCTTCCCTATATACAAATTAAAAACTATATATCTATCATCAATAGGTTCACTCTTCTTTTTCTCCTGACAAGCAATAAAAGATAAAAGTATTATAAAAATATATTTTTGCATAATTAATTATTTTTTATAAAAGTTTTCAATTCATTACCGTTTATTGTATCATTGTTTATAATATAGTCTCTTACTAAGTAGAAAATATTCCATTCCTTAGACTGAGGGTTATAACTATAATGTATATGTTTTTTATTTTTGAAGTAGTTAAATGATAAATATACATATTGGTCAGGCATAGGTATCTCACTTTTATAAGAAAAAGGTTCTTTATTTTGTAAAATAGAGTCAACTTTATTAAATAAAATACCTAAGCTATCAACTATCATATTATCTTTCACTATTACTAATGAAGGTTTTTCATAAAGTTTTTTTTCTTCCTTTCTATTTTTATCTTCATTTGGAGTTATTTCTATATCTTCAATAGTTGACACTTCATTAGTTATGTTATGTATCCATATAGTTTTATCTTTAAAGTTTAATATTATAGAATGTGGATATACATATTTATAAGAATAAACATTAAAAATGATATATCTATCATCTACTGAATTTTCCTTAGTTTTACAAGAGATTAATAATAATATAAAAATATAAATTCTTTTCATTGGTGATACCGCTATTTTAATCTGTATTCTTTTATTCTTTCATATAAATCTGAAATATTTTTTATAATTCTTATATTTTCTTTAGTAATTTTATTAGTATACTGAAAGCTATAAGATGGAGATTGATGAGGTCTATAAATCATAAACGAAGGAACAATTTTTTTACCTGCCTTTTTAAAATAATCATAATACCAATTTGCCGTAACTGTATCTCCAAAGCCTCCAAGATCTCCAGATGCCTTATCATCTACAGGTGATGTACCAGGATGGCTATGATAATTTATTTTTAAGTCTAAGATAGAATATTCTGCAGGGGGAGGAAATGTCCCTGCTGCATCAGAATAATTAACAGTTCCTAGTACATAAATACCTTTCTTTGTACCATTAACTTTATCATAAACATCCAAAGCCCATTCAGCTTGTAGAGAAGCGTCACATACAAATTTAAACAACTTATAAGCATCATCTTTGCTTGCCATTTTTACAAAAACACCTTCCTTCTCTCCCCAGAAACCTGAGCTACTTTTATAAACATTTCTCCTCTCCGCCAACTCTTCTATTACTTTTCCGTTATTTAATGTGATATATTTATCTTTAATTCCCTTATCCCAATTGGTTTTTCTATGTAGTCTATACATATTATCACCATTAGTTTCAGAAACTTTTGTAATATATCCTTCTTCATCTACTACAAAATCTTTTATTTTTGGAGGTGGTGCAGCTGCTTTAAGAGTAGCTGTTATGGATTGTCCTGTTTCTCTAAGTGTGATTGTTATTGTTGCCATAGGTGTTATTTTTTAGTGTTTATAATAACTGTTAGGGGTATTTGTTCTTTGGTATCGTTTATAAAGACGTAATCTTTTAATGTATCATTTTTTATTTATCATAAAATAACTTCCATTTATCAGCGTTTACAGTGTCGTTAGTAAGAATAAAATCTCTAACTAAATTGAAAATATCTAATTCTTTTTGTGTAGGTCTAAAGCAAGAATAAATTAACTGATTATCTTTAAAATATGTAAAAGATATATAGACATATTCATCTGGCATAGGCGGGTGATTGGAACAAGAAAAGGGCTGTCCCTCATTCAAAATGTTATTTATTTTTATAAATAAGTCATCTGTTTTTTGAGATATTTTGTTATCTATTACCTTTCCTTTAGGATAAATACTATAAGCGGAAGTCCACTTGATATTATAACTTGGTGGTGGAGGTGGAGGGTCGAACTCAAATATTCCTTCATCTGCAATATTATGAATAAAAATTGATTTATCTTTAAAATCTAAGGTAATACTATGGGAAGGTACTTTTTTTGAAGTATATAGATTGAAAATAATACATCTACTATCTATTATTTCTCGATTACAAGATATGAAAAAGATAAAGAGTAATAAATATAATAAAAAATGTTTCATAATTTCTTTCGAGTTTTAATATTGTATCGGCTTTACATTACTATACAAATCTTGATATGTATTGACTTTCATTTTACTACCATAAATAAAATCACTCCAGGCATCATATTGAAATTTATAAGGAATTTTCTCTGAATGAGGACGATATATTACAAATGCAGGCATTCTTTTTATTCCTTTTTTATAGAATAAATTCACATAGTGTATAGCCATACGAATATCTCCTAATCTACTTTCTTTTCCAGATGCTACATCATCTTTCCCTTTAGCAGTACCTGGATGGCTATGAAAATGAATTTTTAAATCAAGGTCAGTATAATTTTCAGGTGGAGGAAATGTCACTGCTGCTTCAGAATAATTAACAGTTCCTAGTACATAAATACCTTTCTTTGTACCATTAATTACTTTATCATAAAAACAAAGACCCCATTCGGCTTCAATAGAAGCATCACATACAAATTTGTGGGTTGTAATTTACATAGCCCAAAAGTATTTTTCTCAAAAGTGCTACCTATATCAGCAGTGGTAGCTACAAGTTTCTCTTTAGGCTCTTCTTCATTAATATAGTGCTTGTTTTGAGTAAGCACCTTGAGCTTATCGGGGGTAGTACCAAACTTGCAATTGCAAGTTGCCCCTTGGCAAACTAAGTGTATTCTGTGCCAGAATACATTGTTTTTTATTGATGCTACAAATGTAAGTATTATTTTTGAATTGACAATGGATAGTAAATAATTTTATAAAAATTTATCCCCACAAGTGTGCACTTGTGGGGATTTTTATTAGAGTATAATGTGTTTTTGGGTTTCGTGTTCGGGCACATCGTATGCTAACACCTCTATTTTTGTATCTGAAAGAGTGGAATTGCTCACTGTTGCAGTGTATAGCCAATCGCCATCTTTTAGCTTAGCTTCACCCATTTCAATCACTGAACTATCCGATCCTTTAATGCTAAAATGACCTGAATGAAAGAGAATTAGAATAGTCATAACCTCACTATCAGATAAAGTTGATTTACGATTTCTCTGTTTTAAGTCAGTATTTTGCACAAGGCTATGGTCAGAGACTATTTTTTCAAAATTCTTGTCAAATTCGTCTATTATAAAGAAAATTTCCGTAACTTTGTGGCTTGATAACATAGGGATAGATTTTTAGTTAAACTTTTGATTTTCAAACTACAAAGTTACTAAAACTATCCCTTTTTTGCAAATAAAAAATAACTTTTCTTACGTCGAACTCACGTTATAAATAATTTAGCAGGAAGTATTAACAATGTTTTCTATAAGAAGAAATTGCTTATTATCAATTGTTTTGTATCTTTGCAAAAAAAATCGTTATGCCTATTACAATAACTATTAATAGTAATAATGCTCAAGCCTTAGCTTTTATAGAATATGCTAAAAAATTAGATTTTACTATTGTAGAAGGTTTTTTAGATACTCAAAAAGATACTATTCCCAACACAACAATTGAAGAAGATGAGTATGGAATTCCTATTGCTCATCGTGATTTCTTAATGAAGTTATCAAATCAAGTTAAAAAAAACGCAGCCAAACGCTTTTACGCCAAACGTGCTAAAATGAAAACAGAAAAATGATTGTAATTACAGATAGTAATATATTTTTCAGTGCTTTGATTAGACCTGAAGGAATCAACGCTTTATTACCTTTCACTTGCAGTATAAACATAAAATTTGGACAGGTGACAAGGTACTTATAAATGGATTAAAAGAAAAAGGATTAGATATTTGTGTAACTACTGAAGAACTTATCCTAAAACGTTATAAAAAACTATAGAACTATCCCCTTTCCCATTTACTAATTCACTAATTTTCCTTTATGAAATTCTTTGCTATCCTTATAGGAATCCTATTCTTTTTATTTTTCAAACGCTTCGCCCAGCAGCCTAACACAACTAAAGGCTTCAACAATCCTTTCCGTTCACACATCTCTCCCGCAACTTTCGAACTCAACCTCCTCTCCCTCTGCTCTCTCGTTATCAAAGCCAACGGTCGCGTTACGCAAACTGAACTCGATTTTGTGCGCTTGCAATTCGTACGTTTATATGGAAAGGAACGCGCTAATGAGGTCTTTCGAAGTTTTAACGAGCTCATAAAGAGCAGAGCGATAGATGCCACACGTGTAGCCATCTATGTGCGAGTGCGTACTACCTACGAAACCCGATTGCAAATCTTGCATTTCTTATTTGGTATTGCCGAATCGGATGGGGTGATAAGTGAGGAAGAAGTTCGACAAATACGAGAAATTGCTTATCATTTTGCTATAGAAAACAGTGATTTTGAGAGTATCAAGGCAATGTTTGGCAGTAGCCAAAACGATAATAACAACCCTCATAACACCACGCCCAATGCCTTAGCAAAAGCTTACGCTATTTTAGGATTACAACCCAATGCTACTGCTGAAGAAGTAAAACAAGCTTATAGAAATAAGGCAAAAAAATATCACCCCGATAGAGTGATTACTGAAGATGCTGCCATCAAAAAAGGCGCTGAAGAAAAATTTAAACAAGTACAAGAAGCGTACGAGCTAATTAGCAAATTTCAAAACTAGCAAATTTCAAAACTAGCAAATTGTCAAATCGACAAATTACAAAAAAAAGTGGCAAGCTACCTACATCGCACCGCTACAACCGAATACCTTTGCTGTGTTCCCACCCTGGAGGATTTTTCAGGAGCTGGTCGTGTAGGACTTGCCGCTGCAAATGTACTACTTTTTTATTACATAGCAAGTTTTTTTGAAAAAATTTTTGTACCTTTGTGGCTAAAACTAATAAAACAACATACAATGACTACAAACAGAACCCTTACAATGATTAAGCCCGATGCCGTTGAAAAAGGCTATATAGGGGCTATCCTTACCGACATTATCGCTGCTGGTTTTACCATCAAAGCGATGAAATTCACCCAGCTCACCCGCCGTGATGCCGAACAATTCTATGCCGTGCACAAAGGCAAACCTTTTTTTGAGAGTCTGCTCAACTTTATGACCCGTGGACCTATAGTAGCAGCTATCCTTGAGAAAGATAATGCTGTAGCTAATTTCCGTGAACTCTTAGGGAGTACCAACCCCGAAAACGCTGCCGAGGGTACTTTGCGCAAGAAGTACGCCACTTCAGTGACCGAAAATGCCGTTCACGGTTCTGATAGCGATGAAAACGCCGCTATCGAAAGCCATTTCCATTTCTCAGAAAGAGAAATTTTCTAATGAAAAATTGGCAACTCTCTTTTTCTTGTTGTGCTCGTTTGTAACCTACAGTCAGCTTTCAACCTACGCTTACAAACGAGCACTTGAAAGGGTTCACCTCAACTAATGGCAATATCTTACCTTGCCCAATAATATCTTCAATCCTGAGTTACAACATATCTTTGCAAATATTACTAACTTTCAGTAAGTAATATTCCTTAAAATCTCCCATTCACTGAGCAAGATAAGAGAGCACATAGAAGAAAAAATCTAATTAAAAGTACCATAAATAGCACTTTTGATTGTATATTACTATTATTTTTACTACTTTTGCATAAAAAGTGCCATATAATGAACTTTCAAGAATTAATACAAACTGTTAAAAAACGACGAAAAGTACTGAATGTCAATCAAGAAGAGGTTGCTTTACTCTCGGGGATAGGTTTGCGTACTCTGAAACATTTTGAGAGTGGTAAAGGAAATATTACCCTAAAAAACTTACAAAAAATACTAGAGGTACTCGGTTTAGAATTGAATCTAACCATTAAAGATATGACTCAATGAGACAAGCAGAAATTTTTTATAAAAGAGAACCAGCTGGTATTCTCACTCAGCACAACGATGGCTGTTTTACTTTTAGATATCACGACCATTGGTTTGCTGATAGTCAAAAACCTCCTATCAGTTTTAGTTTTTTAAAAACACAACAAGAATATCATTCTCCCTATCTTTTTGCTTTTTTCTTTAATATGCTCCCTGAAGGAAAAAATAGAGAACGCATTTGTATAGATTCAAAAATTGATAGCGATGATGACTTTGGATTATTAATGGTAGCTGCTCAGTACGATAGCATTGGAGCAATTACTGTAAAACCAATTTAACAATGAAAACATTAAATGTATGTCCTTCATTACTTTCTGAAGGTTATCACACATATTCACCTTTAGCTTTGCGCCGTTTGTTCAACGGGAAGCAAGTATCTCATCTATTGTCTTTTTCACTAAAAACAGAAGAAAAAAACAGTTATAAACCTCTGTACTCTCTTTCAATTTCAGGTTATCAAAGAAAGATTTTAATGACACTGGACAACACTTCTCTTAGAATAACCCAAAAAGGTGAGCAGAGTACTTATATTTTGAAACCTATCAGTGAGATGCCTAAAAATGAAGCCTTTGCTCCTGCTAATGAACACCTCACTATGCAAATCGCTCAGCAGGTATTTGGTATAGAAACCGCTGAAAATGCCCTTATCTTCTTTGCCGATGGCACACCCGCATACATCACCAAACGTTTTGATATTGCCCCTAATGGCGAAAAATATGCAGTAGAAGACTTTGCTTCTCTATTAGGCAAAACTGTTCAAACCCACGGTACCGACTATAAATATACGGGTACTTACCTGGATTTGTTCAATATATTGAAAAAAAATGTAGCTGCGTGGCAAGTAGAAAGTCTTAAACTGTTTACTCTCATTGTTTTTAACTATTTGTTTTCTAATGGCGATGCTCACCTGAAGAACTTCTCGCTGATACAGTCTCCACAAGGCGATTTTAGATTGTCTCCCGCTTATGATTTACTCAATACAGCTATCCATATAGACGATCACCCTTTTGCCCTAAAAAGCGGACTTCTCCCCTCCCCTTTCAACCAACAAAAAATAAGGGAACAGTTTTTGCACTTGGGTAAAGAGGTGGGACTTCCCGAAAAACTCATCACCAAAACCATAACCCTGCTCACCTCTCAAATTGATAAGGTAATAACTCTAATCCAGCATTCGTTCCTCCCTGAGAAACTCCAACGCAATTACCTACAAACCTACCAGAGAAAAATAAAAAAGTTAGCTATTAATGATTAAAACTGTCAGAACACTTATTACTTATATTTATGAAAAAACTCCTTTTACTCTTAGCAATCCTATCGCTACAATGTAGTAAATCACAGGATAGTGATAACAACACGGGCTTGAGCACTAACAAGATGCTCGCCCTCATCAACCAGCAACGCCAAAAAGGTTGTAACTGTGGCAATACCTACTACAAGGCAGTACCACCCCTCAAGTGGAACTCCACTCTCGAAAAAGTAGCCAAAGCCCATAGCGACGATATGCGTCGCCGTAATACAATGACTCACTATGGCAAAAACGGTGAAACCCCTGCTAATCGCCTCAGTAAAGCAGGCTACAAGTGGAGTACTTGGGCTGAGAATGTAGCTATGGGGCAACAAAATGAAGAAGAAGTGATGAAAAGTTGGCTCAGCAGCCCAGGACATTGCGCTAATATAATGAACCCCAATGTAACCGAAGTAGGTGCAGCTCATAGTGGCCGACTATTGGACACAACTTTTCGCCGCCCCCTCTAACCCCTAATCCTTGCCCGTGCGGCTCGCACCCTGACACCTGAAAATGTACTTAGACATTCATTCTCATACTCAGCACTCTACCGCCAATACTTTGGTGATTCGTAACCAATACCCTCTTACAGCCAATACTACCGAACCCTTCTCGGTAGGCATACATCCTTGGTATGTAGAGAATTGGAAACTGCAATGGGAAGCCTTGGTACCTTTGGCAAAACATCCCAACTGCTGGGCTATTGGCGAATGTGGGCTCGACAAAAACATCACCACTCCTCTACCCCTGCAGCAAGAAATCTTTTTAAAACACATTTACTTAGCCGAAACCTTAGAGCTTCCGCTCATCATCCATTGTGTAAAAGCCTATTCCGAAGTCCTTCACTTGCGAAAAATCACTAAAACCAAACAGCTCTGGATACTCCACGGTTTTCGCAAAAATCTAAAAGTCGCCGAAGAATGCATCGCTCATAACATTGCCCTTTCTTTTGGGAAAGCCCTCACCTATTCACCTCAGCTACAGGAAGTTTTCAAAAATATCCCACCGGAATATCGCTTTTTTGAATCTGATGATGAAGAGATGTCTATTTCGAAATTTACTAATTTTCTAATTTTCTAATTGACAAATTTGCAAATTAGAAAATTACTTTGTACTTTTGCGCCCTGAAAATTGAAAGGAGGTGTAATCACTATGTTAATAATCCCTTTAAAAGACGGAGAAAGCATCGATAAAGCTTTAAAACGTTACAAACGCAAATTCGACCGCACTGGTGTAGTACGTGAACTACGTGAAAGACAACATTTCACCAAACCATCTGTACGCAGAAGAACCGAAATCCAAAAAGCTCAATACATTCAACACTTGAAAGACCAAGAAGAAGTATAGCTTTTGTTAAATAACAAAATAATGAGGTAATAGATAGAGTTATCACAACTCTTATCTATTACCTCTTGTTTATTTTATACATTAAATATTGATTATCAATAATTTAAAATAATTTGTTACATTCATCACAAAAAAACTTACTTCTTTATTTCTCAATGATTTGCATTTTTCTATAAAAAGTACTACCTTTGTCCCGAAATTGAAATGAAAGTATAATAATACAAAAAATTTAGCAATGAAAACTACATTTTTAACATTAATGGCAGCAACGTTAGCTGCAACAGCACTCACTGGTTGCAAAAAAGACAGTGGAGGTGACGACGACAATGTCATAAGATTTACAGACCCAAATCTAACAGTAGCTGTGGATAAAACAGCTCAAGTGAAACTCTTTGTTCCTTCTGGTTCTGGAGTGACCGATATTAAATCTAATAATACTCAAGTAGCTATCGCAGGAAGAACAGGTAACTACCTCTTCATAAGTGTAAAAGGAGTAAAAGAAGGAGATACTACAGTAGAAGTTAAGAATGGTAATCGCTCTCAAAAAGCTGTACTCAATGTACACGTGTTTAAAGAAAACGTAGAAAATAAAAATGGCTTTAAAGTAGATGCAAGTACTATCTTCCTCAAAAAGAATGAAGTAACCAATCTTAGAAGTCGTATCAAAGAAGGATCTGGCAACTATACTATGTCAGTAGGAAATACAGCTTTCGCCGATGAGTTAGGCAACTTCCAAGTAAGAGGAAAAGGTGAAGGTTTGCGCCAAGAAATCACTTTTAAAGATGTAGATAAAAATCAAGAAGTTAAAGTACCTGCTTATGTAATTATACCTTTCAAAGCAATAAGCGCCCCTACCGAGTTGAGCTTAAATAGTACTTACAATATCAACTTACAAGGAGTTTATACCACTACTACTACTGATGATGGTACTACTAATGGCCGTTTTGATAGAGTACAAATGACTACTGATGGCAGTGTAACAGCTGTATTTTCACTTGAAACTGTTTATAATCGAGTATATCAACCTATTGGTAAAGCAGTGTCTGGTATCAAAGTAACCGCTAAAAGCGTAGGTACAGGCAGTGTGAATCTTATCAACGGCGACGGACAAATATTGAAACTTAACTTTACTGTAAAAGCTTCAGTACCTACTAGCTATTTCATTGTAGATGCCGATGGTGTCCTTACTGTAAAACCAGGAGCTGTATTACCTCCTCACGTTGATATACCTGCTGATGCTAAAAAAATAGGAAGAGAAGCTTTTAAAGATAAAGATATTACAAGCGTTGATTTGAAAAATGTAGAAGAAATAGATGAAGATGCTTTTCATGGTTGTGTTAACTTAACAGCTGTTACAATGACAAGAGTAAAAGTAATAGGTAAAAGTGCTTTTAGAAATACTAAATTAACAGAAATCGACTTACCTGCTTCTGTAGAAAAAATAGAAAAAGGTGCTTTTGATATAACAAATTTAGTAAAAGTAACTTGTAGAGCCACTACTCCTCCTGCAGTAGGTACTTCTTTCCGTGCAACTAATAGCAGTCGACGTGTACTTTACGTTCCTGCAGGTAGTATTGATACCTATGCAAGTAGTTGGGGTACAGAAATAGCATCTTACTTCAGAGGTTTAATAAGTAATAATTACAAACCTTACCCTATCCCATAAAATTTAAAACTAACATACTTCGGAAAACCGTTATAAGTCCCCCTTATAGCGGTTTTTCTTTGTACTATTCACTTTTCAATGGAAGGATATATTTTTGATTTAGACGGCGTACTCGTAGATACCGCCAAGTACCATTACCGCGCGTGGAAAACTATCGCTCAAGAATTTGGCTTTGAGCTCACTCCCACACATAACGAGCAACTCAAAGGCATAGGTAGGGAGGTCTCACTGCACAAAATACTTCAGTGGGCAGGTAAAACACTGCCTGAAAATGAGTTCCAAGCCTTAGCTCTCCGCAAAAACGAACTCTATTTGCAGTATATCGCCCATATCGATAGCAGTGAACTGCTCGTAGGTGTAGCCGATTTTTTGCATTCGCTGAAAAACAAAGGAAAGAAAATTGCCTTGGGCTCTGCCAGCAAGAATGCGCGTTTGGTATTAGAGCGCACAGGCATTTTGCCACTGTTCGATGCTATTGTTGATGGCACTATGGTAACTCAAGCCAAACCCAACCCCGAAGTCTTTCTCAAAGCTGCTGAACTTTTGCAACTACCTTCTGCCCAATGCTGTGTGTTTGAAGATGCTCCTGCAGGCGTACAAGCTGCTAAAGCCGCTGGAATGAGAGTCATAGGGGTAGGAGAGGAGCAAGTACTTTGCGCCGCCGATGAGGTAATTCCTAATTTTTCGTCATTCGTACTTCATAATTCGTAATTATTTTATAATTTTGCACTTATAAACAATAATAGGTAACAAGTAATTAGGTAATACCTCTTACTTCTTACCTCTTACCTAAAACAAATGGATCAAAGAAAAAAAGAAGAAGCATTACACTATCACGAGTTCCCTCAACCTGGGAAAATCGCTATCGTACCTACTAAAAAACACGCTACACAACACGATCTCGCGTTGGCTTATTCACCAGGGGTAGCCGAACCTTGTTTGGCTATCGCCGACGATAAAAGTAACGCCTATAAATATACTGCCAAAAGCAATCTGGTAGCCGTAATTTCTAATGGAACTGCGGTTCTTGGCTTAGGCGATATAGGCGCCGATGCCTCTAAACCCGTAATGGAAGGTAAAGGTTTGCTCTTCAAAATCTTTGCGGGTATTGATGTGTTCGACATCGAAATAGATGCCACCGATGTAGATAAATTCATAGAAACCGTAAAAGCAATTGCACCTACTTTTGGGGGTATTAACCTCGAGGATATCAAAGCTCCTGAAGCTTTTGAAATTGAACGACGCCTAAAAGAAGAATTGGATATCCCTGTAATGCACGACGACCAGCACGGTACAGCTATCATTTCGGCGGCTGCCCTCATCAATGCCTTGGAAATCGTAGGTAAGGACATCGCCAAAGCACAAATAGTAGTAAATGGTGCAGGTGCTGCTGCTATCTCTTGTACACGCCTCTATGTGGCTTTAGGTGCCGACCCTAAAAATATCGTAATGTGCGATAGCAAAGGAGTAATTCGCAAAGATTCCCCTAATCTCACCGAACAAAAAGCTGAGTTCGCTACCGACCGCAATCTCCACACCCTCGAAGAAGCCGTAAAAGGCTCTGATGTGTTCATCGGTCTTTCTAAAGGCGATGTGCTCACCCCAGAGATGTTGCTCTCTATGAACAAGGATGCAATTGTATTTGCAATGGCAAACCCTACCCCTGAAATCGATTATGATTTGGCTATCAAAACACGTAAAGATATCATTATGGCAACGGGTCGTTCCGACTTCCCTAACCAAGTGAACAACGTACTCGGTTTCCCTTATATCTTCCGCGGAGCGTTAGATGTTCGAGCTACCAAAATCAATGAAGAAATGAAACTCGCTGCGGTACGCGCTATTGCCGAATTGGCTAAAAAACCTGTACCTCAAAAAGTGAGTCTTGTATATGGCGGCGAAAACCTTACTTTCGGTCGCAACTATATCATTCCTAAACCGTTTGACCCTCGCTTGATTTACGAAGTACCCCCTGCTATCGCCAAAGCAGCTATAGCATCGGGAGTGGCACAGAAACCTATCACCGATTGGGAAGCCTACAAAGGTGAATTAATGGATAGAATAGGCGTAGGAAGCAAAGAAATACGCCTCTTGCAAGACCGTGCCAAACGCGCTCCTAAACGCATCGTTTTCGCTGAAGCCGACCAATTAGAAGTGCTCAAAGCAGCACAACGCATCTATGAGGACGGCATTGGTATTCCAGTGCTTTTAGGCAATAAAGAACTCATCAAAGCCCTTAAATACGAAATAGGATTTAACGGTCGTGTAGATGTAATCGACCCTAAGAGCGATGCCGAGCGCGCACGCCGTGAGAAGTTTGTACAACACTATTGGAAATTGCGCGCACGCCGTGGTATTACCTATGAAGTAGCTGAACGACTAATGCGTGAACGCAACTATTTTGGTACAATGCTCGTAGAAACTGGTCAAGCCGATGCGATGATTACAGGTTATTCACACGCTTATCCAAAAGCTATTCGCCCTGTTTTAGAGATTATTAAAAAAGAAGAAGGAGTGCGCCGCATCGCTGCTACCAGCATTATGTTCAGCAAGCAAGGACCTATTTTCCTATCCGATGCGACTATCAATATCAACCCTACTGCCGAAGAGTTAGCTAATATCGCTTTGCTAACGGCAAAAGCAGTAAAATCGTTTGGTTTAGAACCTTCAGTAGCGATGTTGTCGTATTCTAACTTTGGTTCGGCAGTATCCGAAAGCAGTCTCAAAGTACGTGAGGCGGTAGCTTATTTGCACAAACATCACCCTGATTTAGTAGTAGATGGAGAAATCCAAGCCGATTTTGCCCTCAATCCCGATAAGATTGCTAAGAACTATCCGTTCTCAAAACTCAACAACGGCAAAGGGGCTAATGTGCTCATCTTCCCTAACCTTGAGGCTGCAAACATCAGTTATAAACTCCTCAAAGAAACCCAACACTTAGATACCATAGGCCCCGTAATATTAGGTCTTACCAAACCTATTCACGTTACTACACTCGGTTCTACTGTTGATGAAATGGTGAATTTGGCTACGCTTGCCGTAATTCAAGCACAATCTGAGTAGTACGAGCTACCCAAGCAATAAGATTGTAAATTATACTTTGCCAAAGTATTTATAGCTTTTATGTTATAGCACTTTGGCAAAGTTTTTATTAGAATTTAATTATTTTATATTCCCTTTAAAAAGGTGCTTGTAGCGCCTTTTTTTGTTGCTATATAATCACGATTGATATTTCCTACTATCTGTCGTCTTTCATCCGAATTTACAAGGCTATTCATCACCTCAGCAAATGCTTCTCTACTATCAACAGATAGTACACCTCCTAAAGCGACTAATTCTTTTGCTTCATTGAATTTTTCATAGTTCTTACCAATAATCACTGGAATACCAAAAACGGCTGGTTCTAACACATTGTGTAATCCCGAAGTTCCCATACCTCCACCTACATAAGCTATATCGGCATAACTGTATACCTTGGTGAGCATACCGATAGTATCGAGAATGAGTACCTCGTAATCAGAGAGGTTAAGAGTATCTTTCTCACTGAAAAGGGCAACTTTGCGGTCTAATTTCTGCTTGTTATCTCTCAGTACAGCTATCTCAGTAGGGTGGATATTGTGAGGGGCAATAATAAATTTTATATTAGCTTTGCAAGTGTTGAGATACTGCAAATAAACCTCTTCATCGGCAGGCCAAGAGCTGCCAAATACCACACACAAAGCATCCCCTTTGAATTGTTCTATAAAATCGAGATGGTTGTCTCTTTCGGCTATTTCGGCTACACGGTCAAAACGGGTGTCACCACTCACCGTTACATTAGTAAAACCTAAACTGTTGAGCAGGGTTTTAGAAAGGTCGTTCTGTACAAAGAAATGCGTAAAACAGTGCAGCGCTTTTCGCATCATTCTGCCGTAAGGCTTAAAGAAAATTTGATCTTTTCTAAAAATACCGGAGAGCAAATAAGTAGGCATTTGCGCTTTTTTAAGTTCATTGAGGTAGTTCACCCAAAACTCGTATTTCACAAAGATAGCCATTACAGGATTTACGAGCTGTACAAACTTACGAGCATTTGCGCGCGTATCGAGAGGAAGATAGACTACTATATCGGCATCGGGGGTGTTTTTGCGTACCTCATAACCTGAGGGTGAGAAGAAAGTAATGAGTATTTTGTAACCTTGCGCTCTAAGGGCTTTGGCTACGGGCAATCCTTGTTCAAACTCACCTAAAGAAGCCGCGTGTAACCACACATAACGCGCATTTTTATCTAATTTTTCATTAAGGGTTGTCCATACAGTTTTACGTCCGCTTACAAAGAGACGTATTTTTTTATTGAAGAGAGCAATCAGCGGGAGGATTGCTTTTATAAGATAAATAATTATGTTATACATTTACTGTAAGTTATAAGCAGCACGTTTGATACGGTCGGATAGATCTACTAAGGCACCTCGCAAAGTTTCAATTTCATCAGAAGAAAAACCACCTTCTCCACCATTAAAACCTTTGCCATTCATCTTTTTAGATAACCAAGACCTACTTTTTTTGAAGTATTGTTCAGATATTTCTCCCCACGATACTTCTACTATAATATCCCACAACTGTTGTTGTACAGTTTGTTTTTCTATACCGTCCATAATCTTTCAGGAGTTATTTTTATTGTTTCACCAGCTTTGTGTTCTTCAAAGACTTTAATAATTTTATTTCCTGTTTCATCTGAGTATGTTTGTATATCTTCATCGAAGATTGTTTTTTTAATGTGCTTGTTTTTATATTGATTGCAAAAATAATCAATTATTTTTGATTATACGCCATTTTTTTAGAATTATTATCCTACAATGCTGTCCAAGTTATATTTATAGGTTTACTTTTGGTAATAAAAAAAAGCTGCTCCGTTTTAGAGCAGCTTTTTTGCTATCTATTAATAATATTTTAGCTTCTGAAGTAAAATCATCGTGGGTTTACCATCAACCGACATTGTTTTCTTTATCCAGTTTTTCTTCTTGTCATACACAAGTGTGTACGATTCTGTTTTGGTAACATTACCATCTTTATCAAAGTATTTTACTTCTGTTTCGTTGTTGTTGTCGTCAAAAACTGAAGTAATGCGCTGTTTTAGGTTATTATCTTTGTCAAACACTTGTTTTTCAATGGTATTACCTTTAGCATCGTAAGTATATACAGTTTTACTTGATAATTCTTTTTTGCTGTATTTAGATTCTTCAGCTACTTTTCCGTTAGGAAGGTAGGTATAGGTGATTTTCTCATCGCACAATCCAGCCATACATTCGGTGCGTTCTATCAACTGGTCTTGACCGTTATAAGCATTGATACGACTCATAAAGATATTACCATCAGGAGTTTCAACATCGTGTTTGGTAAGGTTACCGCGCTCGTCGTATTCATATACGTTTTTAGAAAGGAGAGTATTAGAATCATCGTGAGAAGCCGATTCTAACAAAAGTCCTTCTTTGTCGTACACATCCACAAAATTGATGGTCATACCATTTTGTTTAGAGTACATTTTCACGGGAGTTCCTTTTTTGTCAAACTGAGTAAAAAGTTCGGAATTCATAGGAATTTCTTGTCCTTCTTCAGTAACTTGGATACCTGTTTGGGTATATGTTTTTACTTTTCCATTGAGTTTGGCACGCTCCCAACCATTCTTTTTCTGAGCCTGACCAAAGGCGATGGTAGTGGCTAATAAAGCCGCTATTGCTACAATTTTTTTCATAATAATGTGCTATTAATTTATATTTTATAAGGGCGCAAAAGTACAAAAGATTTTCTAATGTACCAATGCTTGTGCGGGCTAACGTACTAAAAGTATGCCAAAAAGCGCAAAAAGGGGAGAGGTTGTTACAAATATAACTAAAGCGACAAATAAATAGATTGTAACTAACAAAAACAAGTTGTTCATTGTTAATTGGCAATTATTTTGTATATTTGCCAATAAAATTTAAAATTCAGTTTTATGAAAAAAAGATTCAGTTTTTCAGTAATGCTATTTTCATTAGCATTCGCTACTTTCGTTTCTTGTAAAAAGAATGACGACAATCCGCAACAACCACCAACCCCTAAGGTGGAAGTAACTGCCCCTAAAGGCGATTTTGTGAATGGTACTACTTCTAAAACCTTCACTATCACTAACACAGGTACAACCGATGTTACTATTACATCAGTGGAATTCACAGGTGCTAATGCCGATGAGTTTACAACCTCCGCTTCGCCCATTACTATAGGAGTAGGTAAAAAATACGAATTTACCGTTACCCTTTCTCCTAAAACTAATGGAAATAAAACAGCTAACTTAGTGATTAAAAGCAATGCAGGAACTATTACCATTCCGCTAAAAGGAACTGCTACCATAACACCTAAAGTAACTTTTGTTACTAACAAGGCTGAAGGTGATTCCTTTATGTTAAGCGTTGCAATTGCAGAGAATGATATTCCTGAGGTGTGGATAGACCTTAACAACAACGGCATAAAAGATGCTGATGAAGCTATAGGAAGTATTTACCAAGATATGATGAAAAGAGGTTCTCTATTTGTAAAGATAGGAAACTCTAAAACTCTCACTATTTATGGCAAACTTACAAAAATAGAATTTGATGGAGAGAGAGAAGGAGTTACCAGCATTGATATTTCTCAAAATGAGCATATCAAAACATTTACTTGTGGAGGGGCAGCTCTAAAAGGTGTTACTCTTAATACTGCAATAACTCAACTTATCTGCAACAAAACAACACTCACTTCTTTAGATATTTCTAAACTTACCGAACTCAAAGGTTTATACCTAAATGAGAACAATTCTCTAACGAGTTTAGACCTTTCAAAAAACACAAAACTTACGTATATGCAATTGAACGGAGCTAACTCCTTACTATGTATAAAAGTAAGCGCTGAACAATTAGCTAATCTTCCTGCAGGATGGAGAAAACAAGGAACCAGAGCAGAGTTTAAAACAGAATGTAACTAACAAAATCCAGCTTTGAGTACTGCTGGCTTTATAATTGTAAAGAGGTTGTCTAAACTTTAGACAACCTCTTTTTTAGTGATAGCTAACAAGTAATAGGTCAGGTAAATAATTGTGAATTGTGAATTAATTTGTACATTTGCAAAAAATATTGAAACTATGGAAGCAACCACAATTACATTCCAATCAGAAATACAAGCTGCAGACTTTCCATTTATCGAAAAAATTTTAAACAGTTTGAAAGCTACAACCAAAGTTATTAAAGAAGAAAAGGACGAAACTTTGATGACTAAGGAGGCTTTTTTTGCTAAAATAGATCGTGCAAGAGCTGGTGAAAAAATACAAATGAGTAGGGAAGAAATGAAAAAATTGATGTTTGACTAATGGAAGAAAAACAACCAACCTTTGAGATTATTTATTCAAAAGAATTTTTCAGTGATTTAAAAATCCATAAACAATCAGGTAACAAACAAATACTAAAAAAGATAGATGCTTTTTTAGATGAGTTAGAAGAGACCCCTACAAAAGGAACTGGACAGACGGAACCTCTTAAAGGATATGGAGAAAGAAATGTATATTCCAAACGAATCAATGGAAAACATCGCTTTATATATGAAGTTTTTGAGGAAGAAAAAAAAGTAGAAGTACTTTCTGCTTTCGGACATTACAATGATAAGTAATTAAAGTATTAAAATTATGGACGGAAATACTCACACCCTCTCGGAGGTTATCAAGCTCATTGTAAAGCAAAACCACCTCAATTACGGTTTGCAAAAAGCCTCGTTGCCAACCCTTTGGAATGAACTGATGGGCTCTGCAATAGCGCGCTATACTACCTCGGTAGAGCTCAAAGGCAACACCCTATATGTGCACTTGAGCTCCCCTGCACTTAGCAACGAACTGAGTTATGGCAAAACCAAAATTATTGAGAACCTCAACGAGCGCTTGGGAGAAAACTTAATTCAAAAACTGATATTTTTAAACTGATGATACGACCTGCTACCCCTACCGATGCCTCTGCTGTCGCCCCCTTAATGTTTCAAGCAATGGAGGAAATCGTGTATAAAATGATAGGCAAAGACCATAAAGAAGAGGCTATTGCCCTACTACAAAAGCTCTTTGAACAAGAAGATAATCAATATTCCTATAAAAATGCTTGGCTATACGAGGAAAATAACACCGTAATAGGGTCGATAATTGCTTATGATGGAGCGCATTTGCACCGCTTGCGCGCCCCTGTGTTGGCACTCATTCGCAGTAGCTATGGTATAGATATTGTGCTCGAAGATGAGACCAATGAAGGTGAACTTTATATAGATACCCTCAGCGTATTGCCCACAGCTCAAGGCAAAGGTATAGGCTCCAAACTTATCACGCACCTCAAAAAGGTGGCTACTCAGCCCATAGGCTTACTCGTGGATGTGCAAAATCCACAAGCCGAACGCCTTTACTCCCGTTTAGGGTTTGAATATGTAAATCATCAAGAGCTCGCAGGTGGAGTATATAAACACCTTGTGTTCAGGGGATAGAAGATAGGAAATAGGGGATAGGTATCAAATAAATTATTAATGAGATGAAGACATTAATCAAAAATGCCATTATTGTAAACGAAAACACCCTCTTTCAAGGCGACCTCTTGATTGAGGGAGAGCGCATTGCCCAAATAGGTACCCACATTACTCCTAAAGGGAATTATGAGGTGATAGAAGCCGAAGGTAAATACCTCCTTCCTGGGGTGATTGACGACCAAGTGCACTTCCGCGAACCTGGGCTTACTCATAAAGCTACTATCGCTACCGAAAGTCGAGCTGCGGTAGCCGGCGGTGTAACTACCTTTTTTGAGCAACCTAACACCGTACCTCAAACCGTAACGATTCCGCTTTTGGAAGAGAAATTTGCGATTGCCAAACAATCCTCTTATGCTAACTATTCTTTTTTCTTGGGGGGTACAAACGACAACCTCGAAGAACTGAAACGCTTAGATAAAAACGCTTGTGCAGGGGTGAAGCTCTTCTTAGGCTCATCTACGGGAAATATGCTCGTAGACAACGAGAAAACCATAGAAGCTATTTTTAATAATGTAGATTTAGTAATTGCCGCCCATTGCGAAGATGAAGCGACTATTCGCAAGAATTTAGCCCACTATCAAGCCTTGTATGGCGAGGATATCCCTATAGACCTGCACCCTCATATCCGAAGTGCTGAAGCCTGCTATCTATCCTCTTCACGCGCCATTGATTTGGCTGAAAAAACCGCCGCACGCCTGCACGTGTTCCACCTCTCTACGGCTGCCGAAACCGACCTCTTCCGCAATGATATTCCGCTAAAAGATAAGAAAATCACCGCTGAGGTATGCGTGCATCATTTGTGGTTTTCGGAAGATGATTATACTACTCGCGGGGCTTTCATCAAATGGAATCCGGCGGTAAAAACGGCTGATGACCGCACTGCGCTGTGGCAAGCCCTTTTAGACGACCGTCTGGATGTGATTGCTACTGATCACGCACCGCACACGTTGGAAGAAAAACAACGCAAAGGCTATACTAATATCCCCTCAGGGGCGCCTTTGGTACAGCACTCGCTCGTGGCAATGCTCGAGAAAGCTCATAAAGGTAGCATTTCTATCAAAAAAATAGTAGAAAAAATGTGTCATAATCCCGCTATTCTTTTTCAAGTAAAAGACCGCGGGTTCTTGCGTGAAGGTTATTTCGCCGACCTTGTGTTAGTGGATATGGATACCCAATGGACAGTACAGAAAAACAACCTGCTGTATAAATGTGGCTGGAGTCCGCTGGAAGGACAACAATTTCACTCGGCTGTAGTGAGCACTTTCGTAAACGGCAAACAGGTGTATCACAATGGTAAGGTAATAGCTACCTCTCAGGGGCAACGCATCACTTTCAACAGATAATAAAACAAACTATGAAGAAAATTATTTATATATTCGCTTTACTGCTCACAGTAACAGCCTGCAAAAAGAACATCGTGCCAAAACCCGATAAGTTTTTAGACGAAAAACAAATGGAAAACTTGCTTTACGATTTGGCAGTATTAGAATCGATGAAAGTTTCACAAGCCCAAAAATTAGACTCGTTGCAGTTCAACCCACAACAGTTCATCTACAAAAAATACGCAATCGACAGTCTTTCGCTGGCACAAAATATGGTGTACTACGCTTCTTTTCCTAAAGAATACGATACCATTGTAAAGAAAGTAGAAAAGAGAATCCAGTTGCAACGCGACAGCCTCAGCAAAGCGATGAACCCCTCTAACAACGAGCTCAAAACAGAAACACAACCTAAAGAAGAACTCATTAAATAACCCATTTAGTAATTTTGGACGCACTGCTCATACATCGCACCTATCTCACTTGGATATTCCCTGCCTTCCTGCTCATTTTTGGGTTGGTAGCCTTCCTACGCGTGTTCTATCCTAAACATTTTACCGACTATCAACGATTGTTGTTCAACAATAAGTACATTATTATCTATGGCAAAAAGGAACGCAAACTTCACCTCTTTACAGTAGTACTCTACCTCACACAATGTTTGTGTTTAGCGCTTTTTGTATACGTATGCCTGAAACACTATGGAATAACAACACTTTATGCCGAGAAGTTTATGTTCTTAGAAATAGTGCTTTTCATATTTGTATTCCTTATTATAAAACTCCTCCTTCAGCAGTGGATAAGCAGTCTTTTCGACCTTTCCGATTTTAGTAGAGACTACATTTTTAGCAGGGTAGCCTACTCGTCGTATGCTGCAATTGTGATGGTAATCGTCCTTTTTTTTGGTGTTTATCTACCTTTTACAAGCGAAAAACACTTGTTTTTGCTTCTTTTAGTATTGTTGATGATACTACTGATTATCAATATATTAAGTTGGCTTAAAATCATAAAATCCAATCAAAAAGAAATAAAACCGTACTTATTCTATTTTATTTTGTATCTTTGCACCCTTGAAATAGCACCCTATATCTTTCTCGTTTACGGAACAAGGTATTTTTAGGAAGTGTGAAGAAATAACATTTATGAAGGTAAAATCGATATTAGTTTCGCAACCAGAACCAAAGGCTGAGAACTCTCCGTATGCACAAATCATACAAAACCACAATGTGAAAGTAGATTTTGTGCCTTTTATCAAAGTAGAAGGGATGACCGCTAAGGACATTAGAATGCAGAAGATTGACCTTACTAATTTTACAGCCGTTATTCTCACCAGCCGGAAATCAGTAGACCATTATTTTCGCATAGCTGAAGAAATGCGCTTTAAAGTGCCTATTACAATGAAGTACTTTTGCCAATCGGAAGCCATCGCTTACTACCTGCAAAAGTACATCACCTATCGCAAGCGCAAAATATATGTAGGTAAAAAAGAGTTCGCCGATCTTTTGCCTATCCTCAAAAAATACAAAGATGAGAAATTTCTCTTCCCAGGCTCGGATGTACCCAAACCAGAGGCTTTTGCAGCCTTAGACGAAATCAAAATCAAATGGGAACGCGTGGTGTTTTACCGCACAGTATACTGTGATATTTCGGCACTGAAAGAAAATAAGTACGATATACTCACTTTCTTTTCACCTGCAGGTATAGAAGCCCTTTTTAAGAGTTTCCCCGATTTCTCACAAAAGAAAACTAAAATAGCCGTTTATGGCGATGCAACTCTTAAAGCTGCTGAAGAAGCAGGACTCATTATCGATATCAAAGCGCCTTCACCCGAAAGCCCCTCGATGACCGTTGCCCTCGATCATTATTTAGGCAAACAAAATAGTAAAAAATAAAAAAAGACTGCTTTTTAGCAGTCTTTTTTGTTTTATTCATAACTAATGCACTTAGTACTCATATACTATTGTTGATTCTTTTTCTGTCTCATTATCATTTTTAGTGTACACTTTGGCACTGATAGGATAGCCCGATGCATTGTAGTTGTACTCAGAGCGAACAGTAGTTACTTGAGTCTTACCATTATCATTTATGGTAGTGGTCATTTTAGTGATATTATTCTTTGCTTTTTCACTAAAAACTTCGGGATATAGGGCTAACATACTAACAAAATGTTGTAAAGGATTGTTTTTAGTGTCGTAAGTGCTTTCTACTACGTAATGCAAACGACCATCGGAATCTTTATTATCTGTTTTTACAACATTGCCGTTGGAAAGTGTATAGGTAATAGTG
This sequence comes from Capnocytophaga genosp. AHN8471, assembly GCF_016806945.1. NCBI lineage: Bacteria > Pseudomonadati > Bacteroidota > Flavobacteriia > Flavobacteriales > Flavobacteriaceae > Capnocytophaga > Capnocytophaga genosp. AHN8471. Next base: position 2,897 of record NZ_JAESPJ010000038.1, on the reverse strand, counting down.
TTAGCTTCGTAGATAGTTCCACTTATCACAGCCCCTTGAGCATCTATTTCAAAACCTTTATTGTGTTGTACTATGGTATTACCTCCATTACTATAAGTGAAAGTCTCTTCATAACAATCTATTCTGGTGTGGGGTACCCCATTTATACTTCCTTTTATGTAGGTTTTTTGAAATATTTTCGTGAGCTGTTTGCCTGTATAGCTGTATTCGTAAAACTCTTTAGACCTGTGACTATCAGTAAATATTTTTTCGTATGTAACGAGGTTTCCCTGATCGTCATAGCTGTATTTATCGGTTTTGTCGTCAGCTCCCCCCTCAGAGCCTGTAGTTACAGCTTTGATGATACGATTATGGCTATCATAGTAGAAAGTACTTACCTCGGGAGTACCATTTGGGGTGCCGTTTTTGCTATATTTTTGATGGGTTATGGTAGTGAGTCTTCCATTTTCTACTGTATATAAAGCTACTGAGCTGTTTCCCTCAGCATCTCTTGTGGTCATTTTGCGGAGGATATTACTTTCTTGGGGATTTTCTTTTTTATTGTCGTCGTTTTTGCTACAACTTACTAAAGCAATACCTGCTATTAGGCTTATAAAAAATTTCTTCATTATTAAGTGATAATTAAGTTAGGGCACAAAAGTAAGAATAATTTGTCAATTAGGCAAATGGATGATTCGTTCATTTGTAAGTTATAAATTATTTTTCCACTCTTGATTGGTATTGTTGTTTTTTTTACTATCTTTGCGCTTTAAACAAAAAAAAATAAACACAATGAGAAAAATTTTATTAGGTGCTTTTATAGCACTTGCAACAATGGTTTCGTCTTGTGGTAGCAAGGACGATGATAGCACTAACGACCCCCAAGCACTTATTGGAGCGTGGCAATTAGAATCGATATCAGTTAATGGGAAAGAAATACCATTACCTGCCTGTGATGCCAAAGAGGTGCGAATATACAATGGCACACAGCAACAAACGTATGATTTTGATACCGATAATACTGGTAACTGTACATTTGAAAAAAATACTCCTACTAACTATACTGTATCGGGTAACACGCTAAAAAAAGGAGAAGATATCTATACTTTTTCTATTAGCGGGAATAAACTTACCTTAAAATATAGAGATAAAAACAATAATGAAGGGGTAGCTGTATTTAGAAAACTTACTCAAAGTGAATTGGAGGAAATTAATAAAATGGAATATAAACCTTCTCAAAACAATCCTTTGGTAGGATATTGGCAAATAGTATCTAAAACAGTGAATGGAGTAGCGACTACCTTAGACGAATGTACACAACGCTCGATGTTGGTTTTTGGTCGCGACAAGCTTCGTGAGTATAACTTTACTTATAACAATCAGCAATGTAGTTATGGAAATGTAGAAGCCAAATCTTATACATTGTTAGGGAATAGTTTTATGATAAACGACGGAAAAGAGAGAGCTCTGCCTACTTTTGAAATAACTAACGACCAACTTACTATTACTACCAATACTTTGTTGGATAATTGGCAGAATAGAAAAACTGTAGAAGTTTATAGGAGAATTACAGAAGCAGCCTTTCAAGCGAATATTAAATAATAAAGCAATTGCTGACAATCCTTGAAATAGGGGCATAAAAGTGCTTGTTTATAAAAGAAGAGGCTGTCCGAAAAGTTTAGTTTAAACTTTTAAGGACAGCCCCTTTTTTATTTTCTATGATATTAATATGAGACTTATAGAGTTATAACAGTCTTATTTTTAAGAAATAACCGCTTATAGAATTGCGTTACGAGAGCAAAGTTCCATAAGCGGCTTTTTTTTGCCAAAAAAATATGTGGAGAGGGCATAGGTAAGTACAAACGTTGTAACGTTAGAACAGTATAATTACTGAAAATCAATAAGTTAATAAAGTAAAAGACACTTGGAATACAATATTTTGTAGCATAAAGCAAAACCCTTGTTTTTAGCTCAAAAATACCCTTTAAAGAGTGTAGATGAGTGCGCTGTGGCGCAGTTTGTAGACTAACCTAAATATAGCCCTTTGGGCTATGTTTTACCATCACCAGATGGTAGCAAGTTGTGTTTTGAGCAGCTGAAAAACCTTTTAGGCTACTCAAAACTACTTGTGCGCAAGGGGGCGCAGAATGTGGCACTCCGAAGTCGTAGCGATTAGGTCATTCTGTATTGTGATTTTCGTTGTGCCCTTTGTCTTTTATGGTGATTTTACCACCTACTGAGCACATACAATAGGAGTTTTCTGTAAGTATTTTTTGCCCGTTGATAGTGTCTTTCTCAGCCGTATCTTCCCATTTGATGGGTGCAGGCACACAAGGTAAATAACCACCAGAAGAAGGTTTTAGTTTGCATTGCTTAAAAGGCTGTATATTGGTATTCGCTTGCTTGTCCTCCTCAGTAGCCATAGCTTTACCCTCAATAGTTACAAAATCTTGACTTGTAACATTGAGTTTACTCGTTGCTATACCTTGATTGCAACTGAGTTCTGCGGTATTGGTGATGATTTGTGGCATAGTGATTAAGTTTTAAATTAACTTAGAAATAACCTTTCCCTCCAAGGGCGTGTTTTTACATACGCTACCCATTCCTCTTTGTTTTACGCTCTGCCGTTGTAGAGTTGGTAAGTGCTAGGAGGGTAATAGCCGCCTTGTTTATAGGGTACACCTAACTCTTTAGGCTGAGTGGTTTCTTCTATGAAGAGGGAGGTTGAATTTTCTTGCTGTTCTTTGCTGTTTTTTAATGGAGGCAATTCAAATCCTCCAGCAGCATTATTATATCTTTCATACTCTTTCCGAACATATTTTCCACTTGTGCAATCAAAAATATATTCATAATAAACATCAATAATATCATGTAAAACTTTCTTAACAACAGTTACTATCCATATATGTTTTATTTTA
>NZ_JAESPJ010000037.1:0-3889 GCF_016806945.1 Capnocytophaga genosp. AHN8471 | reverse complement strand
AAAATAGGTATTTTCCAAGGGCAAAGCGAGGGTGAACTGAAGGGAGGCGTAGTAATAATTGCAGGAAGTACAGATGGTAGCTCTATTAAATTTGATATAACAAAAAGTTGTAAAAGTTTTTTTGTAGCTAATAAAATAGTTAGTTTTAATGATAATGAGACTGAGAAAATAAAAGAATTATCAATATCAAAAAGTGGTGTTCTACAATATGTTACTGATGAAAAAGACAATAAATATTACCCCACTCAATATGTTGAAACAAAAAATAACGAAATAAAAGCAAGAGGAGGTATTGCGTTTTTACTATGTACAGATTGCATAGATGGTGTAACAACCGTTAATCGTTCAAAAGTATATTCAAATATTGATCGAAAATACATCATTGCTGATTTCACAAATAGAGGAAAAGACTGTCTTGAAGGTGAAGAAATATTAGTGAGAGAAGGCGATACATATATCTGTAAAACACTTTCTAAAAGAGATTGTTCCTTAAACAAGGGGCTTAATATAGGAAATGGCAACGGAAATGGCGGAACTATTTATAGCTTAATAGCAGATGAAAAACTTAGCAAAAACCTAGCCGAAAAGCTATATTCTATTGTCGCTAGAAACACTACAAACACTATTACAGGTGAAAACCACCACCTAAATACAAGAATTTTGCTTTCCCACAAGAATATTTTAGAAAATACCGCTAAAATTTCTGTACATAACGAAAATGGAAAAGATCAACTATATGTAGGTAACGAAAAAGTAGCTATAAATCCTGATGAAATTGTTTTTTGGATAGAATACGATGGTTCCGATAAGAAAATAAGTGTAAAAGAAGTTGTTGTTGGCGATAATTTCGATCAAGACTTGCGAAAAACGCTCAAACAATGGGATGAAAAATTCCAATATGAACAAGCCTCATTCTTTGGAAAATTGTTCTATATAGGAAAAGACTTAACTGACTTCGGTTTTACAGCGGCTTACGACCTATTTGATATGTTGGGGTCAGGTATAGGAAAACTAAAGATACCTGAATCTGTATGGGACTGTAAAGCAAGTAATTATAATCCTATTTACGCTGAAGTCTTTAGTTATCTGAATCTTTCAGGTTATGTCAATCTCATTACCGAACAAATCGCAGGTGAAGAATCTAATTTATCCAAAGCACAAAAAGAAGCAAGTCAAGCAAATTTTGCCCTTTTCTGTGGAATGTACAACGGCTTGATAGACGTCGTAAAAACAGTACCCGATTTAGGCAAACTATTGTCCTCTTTCGGTTCTTCAAAAGGACGTGCGAACAATAGCAAATTTGTTCAACAACTTGAAAATATAGAAGTTACCGACGATAATGGAAATGTAATATATGGCAAAGGTTTAGGATTTGGAAAATTGTGGTTCTTGTTCAAGGAAGGTATTAGCGACCAATTTAGCAAAGACAATCCTTGCAAAAAAAATGAGTTTATAGGTTCAATAGCAGGTCCTATTATAGTATTGTGTTTCGGTGATGTCGCTGCAGGCGAAAGTGTTTTAGCTAAAATAGGAAGTACCTCCCTAAAAGCTTTACAATTCTGCGACCGCCTAACCGACCCCTTCCGTTATATAGGCATAAGCATTCGTTATATAAAGAATGCTTCAGGCAAACTACTGATAGTCTTTAGAAATGCGACAGGCAAAGTAGCCGAACGATTAGAAAGCGGCTTGTACAGAGTACGTGTATTAGTAAACAATACCGAAAGACTTGAGGACGTATCTGAAGATGTAGCCGAAGAACTATTCAATGGTAGAACAGCACCTATAGGTGGCGATACAAATGCAAGATTAGCGCACACCGCTGAAGATACCGCTGAAAAAACAGCTAAAGAAGTAGCTGAAGAATATGCTAAAAGCGAAAGACTTTTAAGAGAAAGTGTAAATAATTCAGAAGCCCCTAATGCTTTATTTAATAACAAAAACGCTGTAAATGCACTTACAAAAGCGCGTAATAATCCCATACTCAAAAAATTGGGCTTTACAGATGAAATTTTAGCCAATTTAAGAGCTTCAGGTAAAGGTGAGTTTTCGTATGAAAAAATATTAGATAAGCTATTAAGTATAGCTAAAAAGATTGAAGACAATCCTAACACCACCTTAGAAGATTTTTACGAAAAGGTAATATATAAGTTAAACAAGAACAGCAAAGCAACCAACTCACAAAGGATAGGTGCAGAAGGTGTTCTTAAGGCTGTTGATGATGAGTTTGACAACTTACTAAAAGGAAAAATTGTAAGGTTTGAAAATTCTGTTGAAAACATAAGAGGAACAAAATCGTATGAAGATCTAAATGTAGAAATTGTTACTTTTGATGGCACTAAAACTGCATATAGAATTGAGGTAAAAAACTGCCCTAATTGTGTAGATACCAATATAATAAGAAAACAATTCATTGAACGCGATTTGTTCAATGCTACTGATATTTCTCAAATTAAATGGAGAATTTATGGTCAGAATTTTACCAAACAAGATTTTGAGAAATTCTTAAAGGAGAATAGAAAAGCAATAGAAAAATTGAAAATAGGAAGAATTGAAAAACTACTACCAGAATCTATGAAAGAAGGATTGAAACAAAGTAATATGTACAATAGAATTTATAATCACTTATTAGATAGTTATGAGAAAATATTTATTAATTGAGAAAAAGGAGAACATTAGTAGTTTTTTGTTAAAAAATAGTTTATATTTTGTTTCTAACAAAAAAATATATTCAAATGTTAATAATAACTTTGTCAATATAAACTCCAACAATATATATTCAGTAGAAAACCTTATACTGTCTGATACTGAGAAAGTATATGACTTCAATTTAGAAAATTATCAAATATTTATAAATGATGATTTTCAATATAGAAGGCGTTATTATAAAAATATTGTTACTTTTAATAACGAAACAAATATATTTTTTTATGATATTGCAAAAAATCAATTAGTAAGAAAAATGAATTTAAATTCATTTACAATTTATGGAACAATATATTGTTTTATCAATGAATATGCTATAATATTAGGAAAAGATACTACTATTTCAGCCTTTGATTATATTCAAGAAAAAATTCTTTGGCAATACGATTTAGAAACTTATTTCCACCAACCTGCCCAAATAATGGAAGGCAGAGTTTTAGTATCAAACAATAAAATCATCTTTTTCGCTCATACCGAAGATTGGAGCAATTACGCCACTTTTATTTTAGATGCTCAAACGGGACAAGTGCTAAATAATCCAAAAGAAACTATTTTTGGAGGCAAAATGTACTTGTTTGATGGTTTTTTATGGCAAAAAAAAGACAAAGGTTTTGCAAAAATGAATCCTGAAACTTTTGAAATCACACACTATGATTTAACAAAAGACCTGCCTACTGAAATAATAGACAACAGAACAATGGCTTACCACAACGGAATTATTGCTGTAAGTGCCAAACCTGAGAGGGATAGTATTCGTAGTTTGGTTTTACTTTTTGATACCAATACAGGAAAAATTATTTGGCGTAAGGAAATCCTACACAACGAGAACAAACCCTCAAACAATGAAAATAGGCGCCAAATAGAAGAAATACAAATGAATGATAAATATTTAGCTGTATCAACAACGGGATTTTCTCTTTATATCTTTGAAAAACAAGACGTTGAATCAAAGTAAAAAATTGCATAACAGCAAAAGTTATAAAAGAACAGTTTATAGAACGCGACTTATTCAATGCCTCTGATATTTCTCAAATAAAATGGAGAATTTACGGTCAAAATTTCACCAAACAAGATTTTCACAAATATATAGATGATAATATTGACATAATTCGTAAAATGTATAAAGATATACCATTTCCTAATGTTAATGGAAGAGAAATAATAACTTTAGATGATTTTATAA
>NZ_JAESPJ010000036.1:0-4053 GCF_016806945.1 Capnocytophaga genosp. AHN8471 | reverse complement strand
CGCACCATAGCCCACGAACTCGGGCACGGCATCTTCAAACTCGAACACCCTTTCAAAGGTAAAAATGCCGACAAAGGCAAAACCTCTGCCCTAATGGATTACAATGAGGGGCAAGACTTCTTCTACCGCGACTGGAAGCAAATCAACGACCCTAAAGTAAAACTGTATGCTTTCCAAGGGCAAAGCGAGGGTGAACTGAAGGGAGGCGTAGTAATAATTGCAGGAAGTACAGATGGTAGCTCTATTAAATTTGATATAACAAAAAGTTGTAAAAGTTTTTTTGTAGCTAATAAAATAGTTAGTTTTAATGATAATGAGACTGAGAAAATAAAAGAATTATCAATATCAAAAAGTGGTGTTCTACAATATGTTACTGATGAAAAAGACAATAAATATTACCCCACTCAATATGTTGAAACAAAAAATAACGAAATAAAAGCAAGAGGAGGTATTGCGTTTTTACTATGTACAGATTGCATAGATGGTGTAACAACCGTTAATCATTCAAAAGTATATTCAAATATTGATCGAAAATACATCATTGCTGATTTCACAAATAGAGGAAAAGACTGTCTTGAAGGTGAAGAAATATTAGTAAGAGAAGGTAATACATATATTTGTAAAACTCTTTCTAAAAGAGATTGTTCTTTAAACAAGGGGCTTAATATAGGAAGTGGCAACGGAAATGGCGGAACTATTTATAGCTTAATAGCCGATGAAAAACTTAGCAAAAACCTAGCCGAAAAGCTATATTCTATTGTCGCTAAAAACACTAAAAACACTATTACAGGTGAAAATCACCACCTAAATACAAGAATTTTGCTTTCCCACAAGAATATTTTAGAAAATACCGCTAAAATTTCTGTGCATAACGAAAATGGAAAAGATCAACTATATGTAGGTAACGAAAAAGTAGCTATAAATCCTGATGAAATTGTTTTTTGGATAGAATATGATGGTTCTGATAAGAAAATAAGTGTAAAAGAAGTTGTTGTTGGCGATAATTTCGATCAAAACTTACGAAAAACACTCAAACAATGGGATGAAAAATTCCAATATGAACAAGCCTCATTCTTTGGAAAATTGTTCTATATAGGAAAAGAGTTAACTGATTTTGGCTTTACAGCGGCTTACGACCTATTTGATATGTTAGGTTCGGGTATAGGAAAATTAAAAATACCCGAATCTGTATGGGACTGTAAAGCAAGTAATTATAATCCTATTTACGCTGAAATCTTTAGTTATCTGAATCTTTCAGGTTATGTCAATCTCATTACCGAACAAATCGCAGGTGAAGAATCTAATTTATCCAAAGCACAAAAAGAAGCAAGTCAAGCAAATTTTGCCCTTTTCTGTGGAATGTACAACGGCTTGATAGATGTCGTAAAAACAGTACCCGATTTAGGCAAACTATTGTCCTCTTTTGGTTCTTCAAAAGGACGTGCGAACAATAGCAAATTTGTTCAACAACTTGAAAATATAGAAGTTACTGATGATAATGGAAATGTAATATATGGCAAAGGTTTAGGATTTGGCAAATTGTGGTTCTTGTTTAAAGAAGGTATTAGCGACCAATTTAGCAAAGACAATCCTTGCAAAAAAAATGAGTTTATAGGTTCAATAGCAGGTCCTATTATAGTATTGTGTTTTGGCGATGTCGCTGCAAGCGAAAGTGTTTTAGCTAAAATAGGAAGCACTTCCTTAAAAGCCCTGCAATTCTGCAACCGCATAGCCGACCCTTTGCGTTATATAGGCATAAGCATTCGTTATGTAAAAAATGCTTCAGGCAAACTACTGATAGTCTTTAGAAATGCAACAGGCAAAGTAGCCGAACGATTACAAAACGGCTTGTACAGAGTACGTGTATTAGTAAACAATACCGAAAGACTTGAGGACGTATCTGAAGACATAGCCGAAGAACTATTCAATGGTAGAACAGCGCCTATAGGTGGCGATACAAATGCAAGATTAGCGCACACCGCTGAAGATACCGCTGAAAAAACAGCTAAAGAAGTAGCAGAAGAATATGCTAAAAGCGAAAGACTTTTAAGAGAAAGTGTAAATAATTCAGAAGCCTCTAATGCTTTATTTAATAACAAAAACGCTGTAAATGCACTTACAAAAGCGCGTAATAATCCCATACTCAAAAAATTGGGCTTTACAGATGAAATTTTAGCCAGTTTAAGAGCTTCAGGTAAAGGTGAGTTTTCGTATGAAAAAATATTAGATAAGCTATTAAGTATAGCTAAAAAGATTGAAGACAATCCTAACACCACCTTAGAAGATTTTTACGAAAAGGTAATATATAAGTTAAACAAGAACAGCAAAGTAACCGATTCACAAAGAAGAGGTGCAGAAGGTGTTCTTAAGGCTGTTGATGATGAGTTCGACAACTTACTAAAAGGAAAAATTGTAAGATTTGAAAAACAAGTAGATAATGCACGTTCAACTAAAAAACTCTCAGCGGAAGACTTAACAGTTGAAATAGAAGCTTTAGATGGTAGCAGAAAAACTTTATTCCGTGTAGAGGTGAAAAATTGTCAAGATTGCGTAACAGCAAAAGTTATAAAAAAACAATTCATTGAACGTGATTTGTTCAATGCTACTGATATTTCTCAAATAAAATGGAGAATTTATGGTCAAAATTTTACCAAACAAGATTTTGAAAAATTCTTAAAGGAGAATAGAAAAGCAATAGAGAAATTGGAAATAGGAAGAATTGAAAAACTACTACCAGAATCTATGAAAGAAGGATTGAAACAAAGTAATATGTACAATAGAATTTATAATCACTTATTAGATAGTTATGAGAAAATATTTATTAATTGAGAAAAAGGAGAACATTAGTAGTTTTTTGTTAAAAAATAGTTTATATTTTGTTTCTAACAAAAAAATATATTCAAATGTTAATAATAACTTTGTCAATATAAACTCCAACAATATATATTCAGTAGAAAACCTTATACTGTCTGATACTGAGAAAGTATATGACTTCAATTTAGAAAATTATCAAATATTTATAAATGATGATTTTCAATATAGAAGGCGTTATTATAAAAATATTGTTACTTTTAATAACGAAACAAATATATTTTTTTATGATATTGTAAAAAATCAATTAGTAAGAAAAATGAATTTAAATTCATTTACAATTTATGGAACAATATATTGTTTTATCAATGAATATGCTATAATATTGGGAAATGATACTACTATTTCAGCCTTTGATTATATTCAAGAAAAAATTCTTTGGCAATACGATTTAGAAACTTATTTCCACCAACCTGCCCAAATAATGGAAGGCAGAGTTTTAGTATCAAACAATAAAATCATCTTTTTCGCTCATACCGAAGATTGGAGCAATTACGCCACTTTTATTTTAGATGCTCAAACGGGGGAAGTCCTTTTTACTACTCAGGAAATGGGTATGAAATTAGTAGAGCATAATAACCTTGTTTACCAAATACAGCGAAAAGCAATCAAAATATTAGACCCTAAAAATTTAAAAATTGAAACCATAGATGTTTCTGCTTATTGCGATGAGCAATCTATATTTTTAGACGATCACACTGTTTTCTTTTACAAAGATAAACTCTATACATTAGCAAGAGAGCAAGGAAGTGATGTGTATAATATTTGGGTGATTTTTAATCTTAAAACCCAACAATTTGAACATCGTGAAGATATGTTTATCAATCCTAAGAAGAAGAAAGATGAGAAAAACAAAATGTTTATCAATGATATTCAAGCAAATGATAATTTAGTAGCTATCAGATGTTCCGACAATCTTTATGTCTTTGAAAAACAAGATATTGAAGCAAAGTAAAAATTGCGTAACAGCAAAAATTATAAAAGAACAATTCATTGAACGTGATTTGTTCAATGCTACTGATATTTCTCAAATTAAATGGAGAATTTACGGTCAGAATTTTACCAAACAAGATTTTCACAAATATATAGATGATAATATTGACATAATTCGTAAAATGTATAAAGATATACCATTTCCTAATGTTAATGGAAGAGAAATAAGAACTTTAGATGATTTTATAA
>NZ_JAESPJ010000035.1:0-13591 GCF_016806945.1 Capnocytophaga genosp. AHN8471 | reverse complement strand
AACTTTAGATGATTTTATAACTAATTTAAAAGATGATATCATATACACTCAAATATTCAAGTGAAATTATAAATCTCTATTTTTTTAAGGAGCAAGTCGTATACTTTTCACGAAAAGGAGAAATAAGTTATATTAATTTCTCTCATAATTTGCCTATTGTGGATTTTAAATTTATCAATGAAGGCAATAACTATGGTTTTTTTATAGAAGATTCTTTTTGCACACAATCTGAAACAAGTATAAAGTTTTATAACATTACAGATAGAAGTGTTTTTGAGGTAAAAGGAAAATTCTTTATTTTCGCAAAAGACAATAAGTCTATTTATTTCTTGGATAGTCCTAATCATAGTTTTAAAAGGCTATACAGTAAAGATAAAAAAATTGAAGCTCTTTTTTCTTTTCAAGAAGAAGATTTTCTACTTTATCCTAAATTTCTCGTACCCTCTTTAGGAATTGGATATTCTAAAGGTAACTTTATAAAGTTTTTCAACCTATATAAAGGAGACTTTCTTTGGCAATACGATTTAGAAACTTATTTCCACCAACCTGCCCAAATAATGGAAGGCAGAGTTTTAGTTTCAGACAATAAAATTATCTTTTTCGCTCATACTGAAGATTGGAGCAATTACGCCACTTTTGTTTTAGATGCTCAAACGGGACAAGTGCTAAATAATCCAAAAGAAACTATTTTTGGAGGCAAAATGTACTTGTTTGATGGTTTTTTATGGCAAAAAAAAGACAAAGGTTTTGCAAAAATGAATCCTGAAACTTTTGAAATCACACACTATGATTTAACAAAAGACCTGCCTACTGAAATAATAGACAACAGAACAATGGCTTACCACAACGGAATTATTGCTGTAAGTGCCAAACCTGAGAGGGATAGTATTCGTAGTTTGGTTTTACTTTTTGATACCAATACAGGAAAAATTATTTGGCGTAAGGAAATCCTACACAACGAGAGCAAACCCTCAAACAATGAAAATAGGCGCCAAATAGAAGAAATACAAATGAATGATAAATATTTAGCTGTGTCAACAACGGGATTCTCTCTTTATATCTTTGAAAAACAAGATATTGAATCAAAGTAAAAATTGCGTAACAGAAAAAGTTATAAAAGAACAATTCATTGAACGTGACTTATTCAATGCTACTGATATTTCTCAAATTAAATGGAGAATTTACGGTCAAAATTTCACCAAACAAGATTTTGAGAAATTCTTAAGACAGAATAAAGATATTTTAGAAAAAATGCAAAAAACTATTCCACCACAGCTACCTACTATTAATAATACAAAACCTAAAAATGTAGACGATTTTATAAAAGAGATAACTAACAAAAAAATATTTGATGATGTTTTTATTAAATAATGTATATGGATATAACATTTTCCAAGATTTGATAGTAATATCAAAGGATTGTTCAAAAGGTAGTCTTTTTGAATTATATGATAGTTGTTCGCTAAAATTGAAAAAAACTTTTGAAATGGACACTATATATGGAGGTTATAGATTAAACAACTCATTTGTATCTTTCAAAAGGTTAGGTAATATTGAGATTCTAAATTTAAGTAATTTTGATAGAGAAACTATTTTTGGAAAGTTTTTATTTATTGATTCAAAAGAAGATAATTTGTTTTTCTGCAATTTAGAAAATAACAGTTGTGTTATGCTTTCTGCTACTAAAGAAATACAAACTCTATTTGAATTTCAAGAAGAAGATTTCTTATTTTACCCTAACTTTCTGATACCTTCTTTAGGAATTGGATATTCTAAAGGTAACTTTATAAAGTTTTTCAACCTATATAAAGGAGACTTTCTTTGGCAATACGATTTAGAAACTTATTTCCACCAACCTGCCCAAATAATGGAAGGCAGAGTTTTAGTATCAAACAATAAAATCATCTTTTTCGCTCATACTGAAGATTGGAGCAATTATGCCACTTTTATTTTAGATGCTCAAACGGGACAAGTGCTTTTTACTACTCAGGAAATGGGTATGAAATTAGTAGAGCATAATAGCCTTGTTTACCAAATACAGCGAAAAGCAATTAAAATATTAGACCCTAAAAATTTGAAAATTGAAACAATAGATGTTTCTGCTTATTGCGATGAGCAATCTATATTTTTAGACGATCACACTGTTTTCTTTTACAAAGATAAACTCTATACATTAGCAAGAGAGCAAGGAAGTGATGTGTATAACATTTGGGTCGTTTTCAACCTTAAAACCCAACTGTTTGAACATCGTGAAGATATGTTTATCAATCCTAAGAAGAAGAAAGATGAGAAAAACAAAATGTTTATCAATGATATTCAAGCAAATGATAATTTAGTAGCTATCAGATGTTCCGACAATCTTTATATCTTTGAAAAAGAACTAGAGGAGTAAAAATAGATAGATAAATTATTTAGCAAAGACAATCCTTGTAAAAAAAATGAGTTTATAGGTTCAATAGCAGGTCCTATTATAGTATTGTGTTTTGGCGATGTCGCTGCAAGTGAAAGTATTATAGCTAAAATAGGAAGCACTTCCTTAAAAGCCCTGCAATTCTGCAACCGCATAGGCGACCCTTTGCGTTATATAGGAATAAGCATTCGTTATGTAAAAAATGCTTCAGGCAAACTACTGATAGTCTTTAGAAATGCAACAGGCAAAGTAGCTGAACGATTAGAAAGCGGCTTGTACAGAGTACGTGTATTAGTAAACAATACCGAAAGACTTGAGGACGTATCTGAAAACGTAGCCGAAGAACTATTCAATGGTAGAACAGCGCCTATAGGTGGCGATACAAATGCAAGATTAGCGTACACCGCTGAAGATACCGCTGAAAAAACAGCTAAAATTGATATTGGTAAATGGTTAAAAAGTTTAAGAACTAAAATTAATCCTAGAAAAGATTTACCAGATGGAAAGTTTGAAAAGTATGTTACGGGAGATGATATACAATACGAAATAGTTGGGGGAAATGAAAAGATATGGGCTGATGGTATAAAAATAAAAGAAAATAAAGTTATTGATGCAAAGCATAACCCTGGAAATTTTTATACTAAGGAAAGTTATGACAAAAAAACTTTCTTATATAGAGATTTAGAAAATGAATTTAAACGATATGCCGCAGTCATTAATGATCCTTCAACTCCTGTTGATGAATTACTAATATATATAAGTAAAGAGAACAATGATAGTGTAAAACTATTTGAATACTTAGGGAAAAAGTTCAATGTAAAAACAAAAGTTATATTAGAAAAATGGAACGAATAATTAAAACAAAAAAACTAATAATAAATAGCACTGAATTCTATATATGGAGTGAAGAACAATTAATAAAAGCAGATGAATTATATGTTTTTTGTTCCGAATTGAATAAAAAAAGTAAATTTAATTTTTATATTGAACAAAAAGAAGATTATATTCTTCTATGTTCACCAGATAAAAAGTCATTGAATATTAAACTCTATAATGAGGGTTATGTTTTTTTTGTAGAAGGTGAAAAAAAGAATTGTATGCGTTTTCTATATTATTTTGATAAATGTTTTGATCAAAATAGGTTCTTCTATGTAAGTCCTTCTCAAATGTTAGATGAGAATAATAAGTTCTTATATCCTAGAAATGCTGATTTAATCGGAATAGCGTTCTTTTTGGATATTATTTTTAATAATACAGATTATTCTGATTATATAAGATCTGACAATTTCTAATAATTCCATATTATTTAAAATATTAAGCAACACTCTCTTTAGAAACCCTGAAGTACAAAAGCGCGTAATAATCCCATACTCAAAAAATTGAGCTTTACAGATGAAATTTTAGCCAGTTTAAGAGCTTCAGGTAAAGGTGAGTTTTCGTATGAAAAAATATTAGATAAGCTATTAAGTATAGCTAAGAAAATAGAAGACAATCCTAACACCACCTTAGAAGATTTTTACGAAAAAGTAATATATAAGTTAAACAAGAACAGCAAAGCAACCAACTCACAAAGGATAGGTGCAGAAGGTGTTCTTAAGGCTGTTGATGATGAGTTCGACAACTTGCTAATTTGTACAATTTTATAAAACAATGATGAAACTCCAAGATATAATAAATAGAGTCTCTAACTTCTCTATTTATGATAGAGAAAGAATATATGTCACAGAAGATTTTGATCTATTCTTAAACAACAAAAAAGTTGCTTTTGGAATAGATTTAGACAATTATGATTTATATAAAAACAATACCATCATTTGTATTAAAAATGATAATACAATAGTAGGAGATTTAGTAATATCTAATAAACAGTATTTAAAAAGTTCTATCAATTACAATTCAAATACGTTGATTTTATCAGGAGATTTTGTATTAGAGTATCCAAAATATTCTTCTGTCTATTACTTATTCAATTTATTAGATAATAGTTATAAGGAAGTTATTAGATATGAGTCTCTTAAATTTATATTGAATGTTAATGATACTCTTTTTTTATCAAACACAGAATTTATAACTTGTTTTAATTACTTTTGTAAAGAACCTCTTTGGCAATTCCCTTTACATTCAATCCCTAATAATCCTCATAACGACAATTACAACAAAGAGGCAGATTGGGAAGTGAAAAAGTTGATAGGCGTGTTAGAAGGAAAACTTTGGATAGCTCTCAATCATCATACTATCATAGCGTTAGATATTGAAACAGGGGCTTTAGTACATCAAATACATACAATAGCTAATTTCCATTGTAGTTGGTTACCCTCGGCTATTCCTCTACCTGAAGCAAGTCAAATAGATGAAACGACTCATAAACTTATCGGTTTTATGTGGGAATTCTATTGGGAAATAAACCCTACTAATGGAGCGATTCAACTCTATGATTTAACCAATGAGCTTTCAGTCAAAAAGATACGTAGTGATATAGCTAATTTTGTGCTAACAGATAGCAAAATCTATTTTGCAAGTCATTTTGATAGTAAAATAGGAGCGTTGGATAGAGTTACCCAAAAACTCACTTGGGAGTATGACTTTCAAAAAGAAGAAGATGCAGAACCGAGAATTATGGAGCTTCAAGGTAATGAAAACCTATTAGGAGCATTAAGCTCTCAAAGAACTCTATATATTTTTGAAAGAGAAGAAAATACCTAAACTATTGCCTTTTTTTGCAAAACCACTATCTTTGTACCCAAAATCATTACACAAACAATATACTAAAAATAAGTTCTTTAACATATTGAACAAGTACAAGCTACTATCAAGCAAGGTAAAAAGTGCCAAATCGCAGGAGGTTCAACTTGGTACACCTCTCGCCTAAAGAAGTAAATGTAGCTTTAGTACCTACTCAAAGCGGACAAAACCTTCAAGAGGCAATCGCTCAAGTACAGCAGATTTATGAAAAAGTAGGGGTAACACTACACATCACCACTGAAAAACCTTTTGATATTAGCGACCAACTCAAAAACGGCACTTTACCCACAGAAAACGAGTTTGGTGACCTTTCTACCTATAGCCCTGAATAAAATGCAGTCATCGCTAAATTTACAACCAGCAGAAAGCCAAAAGAGAACACTTATTACATCTTTTTGGTAAACGACGGCACAGGCAATCACGGCTATATGCGATTAGGTGGGCAATACGGCTTTGTATACAGCGCCAATGCACGCACCATAGCCCACGAACTCGGGCACGGTATCTTCAAACTCGAGCACCCTTTCAAAGGTAAAAATGCCGACAAAGGCAAAACTACCGCCCTAATGGATTACAATGAGGGGCAAGACTTCTTCTACCGCGATTGGAAGCAAATCAACGACCCTAAAGTAAAACTGTATGCCTTCCAAAAACAAAGCGAGGGAGAGTATAAAGCTTGGAAATTTCTTATAGGCACTACTGTTGAGCAAATACCAGGATATGAAAATAAAGAGAAAAGTTTCATTTCTCCAACATCAAGTGTAATTACCCTACCTGCAAAAGCACGTGATTTTTCCTTCGTAAAAGGAACTCTTGTCGGTTTTACAATAGGTGATGAAAGATGGATTGCTTTGCTTTCTAAAAATGACTCTATTTTTAAAGGATATTACAAAGATGCCAAACAAGATAAAAATGAAAATTTTGAAATTGTTGGAAAAAACTATTTTACCTACAAGCAAAATAAAAATTTAATTCAAGAGATTTTCTATGTTTCCCCTTCTCAGTGCAACGAAGTTAATATTTATAAGGGAAAAATCTCTAAAGAAGCTTTCTTTTCAGAAAATGGAGGAGTTGGCAGTGCCTATTTTTCAAATATAGTTTTTGATAATATTAAAGGACTAAGCAATTGGGAGCTTCTCTCTACAGCAAGTGATCCTTTAAATTGTTTAAAGAAAACCCAAAGAGAATTCTATAAATTTATAATAGAGCATTATAGAGAACATAATGTACAAATATCTGAAACTGATAAAGAAACATTACGCAATATCCTCTCAAAGTTTGCCGATGTACGTATAAGCGGTTTAGATGCTCCTCCTGCTTATGCTATCCAAGTGAAATACGACGAGATGCTCAAAACGGGTATCAAGGAGCTCATATACGATTTACAAACAAACATTGAAAAAGAAATAGGTAAAAACGAAGAATTACTCAAAAATACCTCACTCCTGATTGTTTTAGATGATTTCAAACGCATACACGATAAGTATTTATTCTATGAGCACTTAATAGAAATTATCGATAAAGATTGCGTTTTTGGTGAAAAATTTAGAGAACTAAGAGATAAAGATGGTAAAATGAAACCATTTTTAGAAGTAGCCAAATTAATCACTGATGGTACTTATGAAATTCTTTCTTTAAATGAACTTTTTGAGAGCACTACTTGTACACTTAAAATGCTCAGAATCCCTCCTAATGTTTGGAACTCTGATAGAATTGATTACAAAACAGCCGATTTCTTTAAAGAGTTTTTAGAAAAATTAGGATTTGACACTAATAACGTAATACTTTCATCATTACTCAACGCTCAATTTGAGTTAGGAGCCCCTTGTTCTTGCGGAATGTGGAACTCTACCGTTGATTTAGTTGCGGGAATAAG
Source organism: Capnocytophaga genosp. AHN8471 (assembly GCF_016806945.1). NCBI lineage: Bacteria > Pseudomonadati > Bacteroidota > Flavobacteriia > Flavobacteriales > Flavobacteriaceae > Capnocytophaga > Capnocytophaga genosp. AHN8471. The sequence continues at coordinate 6,563 of NZ_JAESPJ010000035.1, read as the reverse complement.
CGATTTTGGTGCCGGTATTAGTCAAAACCCAACCGATTTAGTCAAAGGAATAAACAATTTCATAAGCGCTTTAGGTCAAAGTGATACTTGGGAAGCAATGGGCGATGCCCTCAAAAAACATCACGGTGTGTATAACACCTCTGTAAAGACCCCTCAAGCCGTTTATGGCGCTTGCTACGACGCTATTTTTGTAGCTTCATTCTTTGTAGGAGCAGGTGAGATAAAAGCTCTTTCAGAGGCAAGCTCTTTCGCAGATGTAATGCGCGTAGTGGGTAAAGTAGGTAGTAATGGTAAAGCTTTTGTGGTGAGTTTGTCTAAAATCCCTAATGTTGCAACCCAAAAAGCTGCCCTCTTTTTAGCCGACCATTGTACTGAAGTATTGCGATTTTTACCTAAAGAAGGAAAAATATACATTTACAGCAAACTAATAGATGCTGAATTAGCCCGATTTACAGCTCAAGGAATTGAGTTACTCCCTCAAGCAGGCAAAATAGAGCAAGTACTTTTTGAAACTACCGAAGAAATTACCGATGTTAATGGAAAAACAGGAAAACTCATCGTAGGAAAAGACGCACAAGGTAGAATTGTTTTAGAAATAGCCGGAGAAACTATAGATATAAAAACATTACTTACTAATAAGGAGTACAAAAAGATATTTGATGATTTTGTAAATGGAAAAGTTGCTAGAAAATTTACTAAGGAGCTTTCGTTAGAGGAAGAAGCTGTATTAAAATTCTATACAAATAAATCATATTATAAATTTAATCAGGCTTTAATTTCTGGAAATAAAACTAATGATGTGATAGAAATAGAGAAATTATTAAACAAGACTCTTGACAAAATTCCTTCTTCTTCAGGTACATTTTATCGAGGTATTGGTAAAGAAGAAATACAAATGTTAAGTAAATATAAGATTGGCGATGAAATTACTTATAAAAACTTTTTATCAACATCATCAGAAAGAGATATTGCAATAGAGTTTCTTACAAAAAATCATTTAAAGACACAAGAAGCTTCATTAATTATTGTAAAGGGCAAAAAAGGAAAATTAATAAAAGAGTATTCTGATGCTCCTCTTGAATCTGAAATACTTTTCAAAAATGGTAGTAAATTCAAATTAGAAAAAGTAGAAGAATCCAAATTGTTAAATCTTTTTCAACATCAATGGGAATATGATCCTGCTATATATGGAAAAGAATATACAATAATAGAAATTGATTAAATATGAAAATAAGTGATTTAGAAACAATAATACATACATATAGTACACAATATATAAATACAGAAGAATTAATGTATTTACAAATAGTTGAAAAATTAAAAAAATGGAATCTTATGAATGATTTAGAAAAGCAAGAAAACAGAAAAGAATATATAAAAATGAAAGATGTACATTTTTATTATGAAAAAAATTTAGAGTATGAAAAGGCTTTAGTTTCATTAGTAGATTCTATTTTAAATTTAAAGGGAGAAAAACAGAGATTCTATAGGGAAAATGTATTTTTTTTCAGAATAATAAACTTACTATATTGTGAAAAAGAATTAGCATTATATCCAATCAATATAAAAAACGTTAAAGGTCATGTTCCCTTTGAAATTTTTGAACCTTTAATAGAGAAAGTAAAAGATACTCAAGAGTACAAACAATATAAATTAGACAATTTATTTGAGAGATATAAAAGAATGTATGATTTATTTTTAGAAAAGCCTTATGGTTGATAGTTGTAACTTTGATGTTAATAAAGAAATTCGTATCTTCATAGATACTAAAAACTATTCTACAGCTCGTAATATGTTCAAAAACTTAGGGCAATATAAAGCATATTTGAGAGAGATTAATAACTTTGACCAGCTGTATATTATCCAACAAGGAGGTAGAAATATTACAAAAGAACTAGTAGTAAGAAGATTACAAAGTGCTATTAAGAAAGAAATAAATGATGTTTTTGAAATAATCTGGAAAAATGAAAATATAAGAAAAACATTATTTAACGTCAGTTCGATATAACAGAATATTGATTTACAGCTTTATATCATAATATATTCACAAAATAATTCACCGTCAGGTGAAAATTCGTGAGATAATAAAAAATAAAGACTTTTATACACTCCCAAATTCGTGAAAATTCGTGTAATTCGTGGGAGATTAAAAATATTTTACTGATTGTTAAATAATTACTTACGTCGAACTCACGTTATTTAACGTCAGTTTGATATAACAAAACAGTGATCTACAATTATATTTACATCATAATCCGTGTAAATCCAGTAGTGTCAGCTACCTATCCGTGCAATAATAGAGATTTATTCGTGTTAAATCTGTGTGATTCGTGTTCACATACCCAGCTGTAAGCCCTCGCTGGCTTTGTGCGAGACCTAAAAAACAGCAAAGCTATTTATTTGATTAGCAAATAATTAACCATATTTCCATCACTTAAAATAGAAAATACCTCCCTAAAAACCTTACAATTCTGTAACCTCATAACCAACCTTTTGCACTATACAATATGTAAAAAACAACCTTTTGTGAAAAAATCTCTCTCATCCCTTGCATATCTCAAAAAAACACACTACTTTTGTCGCATTAATAATTTAAAAACCTTTGTACAATGAAAAAAATCTTTACTTTGGCTTTTATAGCCTTAACATTATTAGCCACCGCCTGTGGAAAAAGCAATAATGACACCCCTAATCCCCAAGATGATGCTAAAAAAGCATTAATTGGAACGTGGTATCTTGTATCAAGTAATGCTGCAGGAGAAGATATAAAACTTACTGAATGTAGTAAAAAAAGCCACATTATTATTACTGAAGACCAATTTATAAATGTTGGTTTTCATTTCAAAAAAAGTACCGGAGATTGTATAAAACAACCAGATTTAAAGTTTACGTATTCAATTTCTAACAATACACTTCTATTGACATCTATTGAAAAGAAAAAAATTGTGGTTATTTTTTCTATTTCTGGAAATAACTTAATTCTCAAAATTCTTAAAAAGAAAGATGATGGGCAAGATGAAATTATACAGAAAGATGTGTATATAAAAAGAAATTCTTAAAACCACAAAAGATGATGATGATTTACAAATGTATTTTTCAAAGAAAAAGTTACTAATACCTTAAGAAAACTATTAAAGGAATTTTGTGTTTTTAATAATATTAATTAGAAAAATATTTAATAAGAATTTTGTCTTCTTTTTTTCTTAAGTTTAAACACAATGAAGAATCTATATTATATTTTTTTAGCTTTTTACTTGCTTCAATTATCTTACAGTCAAGATAATATGTATACTATACAAGGGAAAGTGAGTTTTGGAGCCTATTCTGAAGATAGATGGAATGGTCGTATATGTGACCACTTTTGTAACCTGAAAATTATTGAAGGGGGCAGATCGAAAGATATTATAACAGAAGAAGATGAGTTTACAGATCGTCACATAATAGAAAATGTAAAATCGAGAGACTTTTATTTACTCTTAAATGCTTCAGCTGAACGAGAAAATGGGTTTGGTGGCTGTTGGGAGGGAGCAACTACAGATTTAGAAAATAGGCGAATTGATATTAAAGAAATAGCAAGATACAACACTGTTCCTATTTTATATGGAAAGGCTGTAAAAATTAAAGTCGATATCACTTGGCGAGCAGATCCAATACATACCCTTACTTCTAAAATTAATAATAAATCCAATTCATTTCTCCCTATTGATGTCAAAGTTCCTCTTATAGCTAAGGAAGGTTTTGATAGTGATTTATATCGTTATGAATATGCTACACAAGGAAATAATTGGCAACCCCTTCCCGCAAAATTCCAAAAAAAACAAAGAATAGATGTATCTGCCGAAGATGTTTTAGGAAGTAAAGCAAGAGCAGAAGAGATGATAGGCAAACATATATATTTCAGAGTAGTATCTTATGACAAAGATACAGGTTTAGTATGCTCTCATTCTAATAATGTAGATCTTACCATTACACAAGCAGCCCCTTTGATTACAATAAAAAATATCCAATCTCCTTTATGTAATATCAAAGAAGCTAAAACTACTGCTACTGTTACTATCCAGCTCAGCAGAAAATTATTAGGAAGTTTAGAACAATATAAGAAAAATAGAGGAGCTTATTTAGGGGAAGTATTTAATACTTTTTCTTTCATAAAAGAAGGTGGAAATGAAACAGAAGGTGCTATAGAAATTAATGGTCTGCCCAAAGATTTAACAGAATATTTCTTACAGCACGACCGCATAGATAATGTCGTACTTACTACTGCTACTGTAACTACCAATTATCAGATAGATATAAAGGGTTTTTTCTATTATCTAGATAGTAATCGGCAAAGAAAAGATATTCCCTTATATACAGATGATGCAAAACACAAAGGTATTTTTACCATAACTGTTCCTAAACCTCTTACAGCCTCTGCTTTTCCAACAGACAATAAGTGTTTTGGAGATACCAAAGGGAAAATAGAAGTCCGAGTCTTGGGCGGTACCCCTCCTTATAAATACATCAAAAATGGTGAACCTCCTGTAGCTATTACAGGGAACTTTTTTACCATTGAGAATTTAGCTTCAGGTGTATATACTTTTACCATTACCGACAAAAACAATTGTCCAATGGCAAGCGATAATCCTCTTGTGGTAAACGTATGGGGACCTAAAATGCCCATTACTATAATGAATGAAAATACCGATCTTGTTACTAATGTAACAGGTTTTGGACGTGCCGATGGGAAAATAGAACCTATAGTAATGGGGGGAACTCTTTATAATTATAATAAAAATCAATATATCGCAACATTGTATTCTTCTAAAGGTGAAATTTCTTATTCCAAGAGAGACTTGCTTTCGGCAGATAATGATATTCCTAAATATAGGTATGTTTATGAAAATCTTGAGGCTGGCACTTATACTTTCACAGTACGTGATTATTATGATTGTGCTATTATGAAAGAAATTACAATTACAGAACCTCCCCTACTTACCGCCTCTATTACTGCTACTACTATCGGCTGTAATCAAAATAACAACGACCCTAATAACCATTATGAACTTTATAACAATGGAGTGCTAAGGGCAACTGTAGAAGGAGGAGTGCCTCCGTATAAATACCGGTGGAAAAAAATAGGTAGTCAAACTTCTCTTTTAGGAAATGGTACCGCCGTTATTAGACGGTTAGGCAAAGGAACTTACCAATTAGTTGTAACCGATGAAAATGACAATGAAGCGACAGCTTTTTATACCCTTACAGAGCCGCCTCGCCTTATGCTAAGTGTCACTAAATCAGAAATGACCTGTAGCGCTCCTAATGGGGGACAAGCAGCAGCTATAGCCTCTGGAGGTACACCTCCTTATACCTATCTTTGGAATACAGGTCATTCAGGAGCTCATATCACAGGTCTATCAGCTGGAAAGTATTTCGTAACTGTAAGTGATAGTCGCGGTTGTTCTGTGCAAGAAAAGGTAGTACTTTCTTATCCTGAGGAAGTAGAGGTAAACAATGCTATCATCACTCCCGTAACCTGCTATGAGGGCAATGATGGTAAGATAGCGCTTACACTCTCAGGAGGTAAAGGAAATATAAGTGTTTCGTGGTATGATGCTCAGGGGAATCTTCTTTCACAACGTATTACCAATGGTGGTAAAACTATCAATGGGTTAAAAGCAGGTAAATACAAAGCAGTATTCCGTGACCAAAGCGATTGTCCTGCGTTAGAACAGTTTTACGAAGTATTGCAACCTGAAAAAACAGTTATCAATATCCCTTCACAAATCACAATATGCCAAGGCGATAGTCGTTCGTTTGATTTAAGCACAGCTTTCCCTTCAGCTACTTTCCGTTGGACAGATAGTACTGGTACCCTCCTTAGTACTGAACCTACTTTTGCAGTATCAGCAAAAGGTATCTATAAAGTAGAAATTACTGACCAAAAAGGTTGCAGAGAGGCGACTACTTTTGAGGTGTTGCAAAGTGATAAAGTATTAGAGGTAGACTTTTTAGCAGCAACCAATGCTTACTATAACTATACAGTAAAACTGATAAACTTATCTCATAGCATTACTACCCAATGGGTGTTACCTCAAGAAGTTACGCTTATCAAAGAAGAAAACGGAGGAGCAGAAGTGCGTTTCCCTAAAGAAGGTACTTATACCATAGGCTTGAAAGGCTTTTTAGACGGATGTGAGAAGACTATATACAAAACACTTTGGGTCGAAAAAGATCGATTGGGCATCGGTAAAGAAAACAGTTTTAAAGAAGTAGTTATAGATGATTTCAAAATTGTAGATAACCCTAACAATGGTACTTTCCGCATAGAAGTGAAACTCAAAAAACCTGCCGCTATAAAAATTTACGGAATGGACATCTTGGGTCAAATGGTAATCCCTCCTATTGAACAACCTGAAAGTACAACTTTCAATATTTCTGTTTCAAATAGTAGATTATCAGGTCAATACTTGATAATCTTAGAAGCAGGAGGTGATATTATGGTTCAAAAAATGATTGTAAATCATTAGTCATTCGTAACTCGTCATTAAAATGCCCCTCCTCCGTCGTTATATACTCCTCCT
>NZ_JAESPJ010000034.1:0-8178 GCF_016806945.1 Capnocytophaga genosp. AHN8471 | reverse complement strand
TTTTAAGGGTCGTGGGAGATGACCACGTTGATAGGTTACAGGTGTAAAGGTGGTAACATCATAGCCGAGTAATACTAATCACCCGTAGACTTTTCGCGCGTAGAGATTCTTTTTTACAAAAATGTTAGTCACAACAATTGTTAATTATTAATTGTCAATTGTCAATTGAAAAAATATGTTTTTTATCCCTATATGTTAAAAATATAAGGTTACAGGTACTAGGTTATAGGCATCAGGGATTACCCTGAAACCTGACCCCTAACCCCTGATACCTAAAAGATTTAAGGTGGTTATAGTCAAAGGTCTCACCTCTTACCATTCCGAACAGAGCAGTTAAACCTTTTAGCGCAGATGGTACTACGGTCACGTGGGAGAGTATGTCGCCGCCTTCTTATAAAGAGCAATTCTGATAAAGAATTGCTCTTTTTTTATTATATCATCATTTCATAAAATCTCTCACAGTTCCTCCCCAATCAGCCTTGTCTGCCTTGTCTTCCTCGTCCTATTCTCTCCGAGCCTCTCCTAGATTCTCAATTTTCCAAAAAAAAGAACCCTATCACTAGGATAGGGCTCCTTTAAATGTTTTCACAACGGAATAATCCTTATTGTGAATTGCTTTCAAATTGTGCGACAAAAGTAGGTATTATATTTTTAATGTACAAATATTTTAGTATAAAAAAAATCATTATATTTGTCCTTTCTTAAAACATTATACCAATGAAACACATATTAGGCTTAGATTTAGGCTCAAACTCTATCGGTTGGGCTCTCGTGCAACAAGATTTTGAAAACAAACAAGGAAAAATTATGGCTGCTGGTAGTAGAATTATCCCTATGGATCAGGGTGTATTAGGCGATTTTGAGAAAGGAAATACAGTTTCTCAAACTGCCGAAAGAACTATTTATCGCAGTATGCGTCGCCTGAGAGAACGGCATTTACTTCGCCGTGAGCGACTTCATAGAGTACTTCACATATTAGGTTTTTTACCTCCTCACTATGATGCTCAAATAGACTTTACCAAAAGATATGGTAAATTTATAGATAATGCTGAACCCAAAATAGCTTATAACAATGGGAATTTTATCTTTACAAATAGTTTCAATGAGATGATTGAGGATTTCAAAAAACACCAACCTCAGTTATTCTATAAGAAATCTAATGGCGAAGAGAGTAAAATCCCTTATGATTGGACAATTTATTACCTGCGTAAAAAAGCACTTTCACAAAAGATTACCCAACAAGAATTGGCTTGGCTTATTCTTCACTTCAATCAAAAAAGAGGGTACTACCAGTTGCGCGGCGAAGAAGAAACTGAAAGCCCTAACAAAGAAGTTGCTTTTCACTCTTTAAAAGTTGTAGAGGTAGAGGCTGAAGCTCCTAATAAAAAAGGTGAGATTTGGTATACAATCCGTTTGGAAAATGGTTGGATATACTGTCGTACAAGTAAAATCCCTTTGGACGATTGGAAGGGAAAAACACGTGATTTTATCGTTACTACCGACCTTAATGATGATGGCACTATTAAAGTAGACAAAGAGGGTAAAGAAAAACGTTCCTTCAGAGCTCCTGAAGAAAACGACTGGAACTTGCTCAAAAAGAAAACAGAACACGATATTGATTTTTCTGGAAAAACTTTAGGTGCTTATATCTACGACCATTTGTTGCAAAACCCCAATCAGAAGATTAAAGGTAAATTAGTTCGCACGATTGAACGAAAATACTATAAAAATGAATTAAAAGCTATTTTAACCCAACAAATAGCACTTCAACCAGAATTGTTCACCGAAAACCTATTAGCGGACTGTATAAGAGAATTATACCGCAAAAACGAGACGCAACAACAAAATCTATTATCAAAAGATTTCCTTCATCTGTTTGTAGAAGATATCATTTTCTACCAACGCCCGTTGCGCAGCAAAAAATCTACTATTGCCAATTGTACCTTAGAAAAGCGTTCGTATATAGATAAGGAAACTAATGAGCGCAAAGATGCTCCTATAAAAGTATGTGCCAAATCTAATCCTTATTACCAAGAGTTTAGAGCGCTACAATGGCTGCAAAACTTGCGAATTTACGAAATAGAAACCGACCGTGAGGTAACTGCTGAGTTTATTGAAACACCCCAAGACTATGAGGCTCTCTTCAACTTCTTGATGTCTCAAAAAGAAATAGATAATGAAAGTTTACTGAAATACTTTTTACATGCAAAAAATCCTCAAATTAAAGACAAAGCAGCTAAAAGCGAGCTTAAAAAATGGCTCACTACTTATCGCTGGAACTATGTCTATGATGTGGCAGATAACTCCTCCAAAAAATACCCTATGAATGAAACAGCTTATGACCTTCAGCGGTATTTGCAGAAAGTAGAAGGACTCCCAGCCAACTTTCTAACCTTTGATACAACATATCGATTGTGGCATTTGTTATATTCGGTGAAGGACAAAGTTGAATTTGAAAAAGCATTAAAGAGATTTGCTAAAAAGAAACAATTAAACGAAACATCCTTCATAGAAAGTTTTAAAAACTTCAAACCCTATCCTAATGAGTATGGTAGTTTCTCCGAAAAAGCTATTAAAAAATTACTCCCTCTGATGCGATTTGGCAATCATTGGGACTTTAATCGCATTGATGTATCTACTCAAAAACGTATAGACGACCTTATTAATGGAGTGGCGAATGAGAATATCCGTACTATCATTAGAGAAAAAGCAGAGAAATATCAGCTCAATAGTGAGAGCTGCTTTCAAGGATTACCGCTTTGGTTGGCTCAATATATAGTCTATAACCGTCACGCTGAAGCTACCGATATAGAAAAATGGACTTCAGTGAATGATTTAGAAGCATATTTAGAAGATTTCAAGCAACATTCACTGAGAAATCCTATAGTAGAGCAAGTAGTTACCGAAACTTTACGCGTAGTAAGAGATATTTGGCAACAATACGGTGGGGGACAAGCGAATTTCTTTGATGAAATACATATAGAACTGGGTAGAGAACTCAAAAAAACAGCTGAAGAAAGAAAACAACTTTCTAATAGAAATCAAGAGAATGAAAATACCAACCTACGCATTAAAAAATTGCTTGCCGAATTAAAAGAAGATGCAAGCATACAGAACGTACGCCCCTATTCGCCTGTACAGCAAGAACTGCTTAAAATCTATGAAGAAGGTGCCTTCACTAGTACAGATGAAATAGACGAAGAAATTCAAAAAATTCGCAAAAAAGCTGAACCTACCACCCCTGAGATACAACGCTACAAGCTCTGGTTAGAACAAAAGTATAAATCGCCTTATACGGGAGAGGTGATTTCACTCACAAAACTATTTACCGAGGAGTATGAAATAGAACATATTATTCCACAAAGCCGTTATTACGACGATAGTTTATCCAATAAGGTAATATGCGAATCAGCTGTAAATAAGCTAAAAACAAATCAGTTAGGATTAGAGTTTATCCAGAATCACCACGGTGAGAAGGTGCGCATAACAGCTAATAAAGAAGTAACTATCTTCACAGAAGAACAATACAAAGACTTTGTGAAGAAACATTACGCTAATAATTTAGCTAAACAACGAAAACTTCTTTTGAATGAAATACCTGAAAAAATGGTGGCTCGCCAGCTGAATGACACTCGCTACATCAGCAAGTATATTTCTGAAATACTTTCTAAAATAGTGCGTTCAGACGAAAAAGATGAAGGCGTAAACTCTAAAAATGTAATACCTTGTACAGGGAAAATTACTACTGCCCTCAAACAGGATTGGGGACTTAATGACGTGTGGAACGAGCTTATACTTCCTCGTTTTGAGCGAATGAACCAACTTACCCAAACACAATTATTTACATCCTATAACGACAGACTTCAAAAAAATCTCCCTACGGTTCCAATAGAGTACAGCCAAGGTTTCCAAAAGAAACGCATAGACCACCGTCATCACGCTATGGACGCCTTAGTGATTGCTTGTGCCACAAGAGAGCATATTAATTATATGAATAACCAACACGCATTGGATAAGAACAAGGATAAAAAAGAAAAACAACAATCTCGCATAGACCTTCGCACTATCCTCTGTGAGAAAAAGAATAATAACTGGCAGTTCAAGAAACCTTGGGCTACATTCACTCAAGAAGCCAAAGAATCCCTCGAACATATAGTAGTGAGTTTTAAACAAAACCTAAGAGTGATTAATAAAGCTACCAACTATTATGAAAAATGGGAAGAGAAGAATGGTATACTTGTAAAAAAGAAAGTAAAACAAGAGGGAACTAATTGGGCTATCAGAAAACCTTTACACAAAGAAACGGTTTCAGGTAAAATTGTTTTGGATAGAAAAATAGGAAAAGATAAAATACTTACAGCTACCCGAAAAACGGTAGATATAACCTTTACAGAAAAGATTATCAGTAGTATTACCGATACGGGTATTCAGAAAATATTGCTCAACTATCTGAAATATAAAGGAAGTCCAGAAGTAGCTTTTTCAGCAGAAGGATTAGAAGAACTCAACAAAAATATCGCTCAATATAACGATGGCAAAAAACATCAACCTATATATAAAGTCCGTATTTTTGAGGAAGGAAGTAAATTTCCGCTGGGAGAAACGGGTGCTAAAGCTACCAAATTTGTAGAAGCAGCCAAAGGAACGAATCTCTTTTTTGGAGTATATCAAGGCAAAGGAAAACGCACTTATGCAACTATCCCTCTCAATGAAGTAATTGAACGACAAAAACAAGGACTTCCTTCTGTTCCTGAGCACAATGAAAAAGGAGAACCATTGTTGTTTAGCCTTTCGCCTAACGATTTGGTATATGTGCCTATGGAAGGAGAAATCGCAGAGACAATAGATTTCAATAATCTCAACAAAGAACAGAAAGAAAGAATTTATAAAACAGTGAGTTTTACAGGGAATCAGTGTTTTTTTGTACAAGAAACAGTGGCATCCCCTATTGTAAATAAAATGGAATACTCACCATTGAATAAAATGGAGAGAGATATTGTAGGAATAATGATAAAAGAAGTCTGTATCAAACTAAAAGTAGACCGCTTAGGAAATATCACCAAAGCATAGAACTTTTTTAAGAAGAATAGAAAAGTAAAACCTCCTCTTTTATCTTATAAACAAAGATAAAAGAGGAGGTTTTTCAGTCCTGTTTTTCAGTAAAACTGATTGATACTAAAACCTTTAAAAGATTGAGGTTGTTATCAATCACAAAACTACAAAATTTGAAAGCAATTCACAACCAAGTGTAACGTATTCGGTTTGCGCTTTTTGTTGTTATCAATCACAAAACTACAAAATTTGAAAGCAATTCACAACAATGGGATACAAGGGGTTTGTTCAGTTAGCGTTGTTATCAATCGCAAAACTACAAAATTTGAAAGCAATTCACAACATTCCTTTTTGTCGATATGAAAAGCGGTAGGTTGTTATCAATCGCAAAACTACAAAATTTGAAAGCAATTCACAACATATAAGCACCACACGCCTGCGCTTCTATAGTTGTTATCAATCGCAAAACTACAAAATTTGAAAGCAATTCACAACAGGAATCAGTATCATAAGAAGTTGTATGCAGTTGTTATCAATCACAAAACTACAAAATTTGAAAGCAATTCACAACGCCTAAATCTTGTAGATTAGTAATGCGTTGGTTGTTATCAATCACAAAACTACAAAATTTGAAAGCAATTCACAACTTGATATGAGCTTCAAAGTAATCAATCATAGTTGTTATCAATCGCAAAACTACAAAATTTGAAAGCAATTCACAACTACCCGACAGCGACAAGTTCAACAACCAAGGTTGTTATCAATCGCAAAACTACAAAATTTGAAAGCAATTCACAACTCTGTATCTATTAACGATACATCAATTAATGTTGTTATCAATCACAAAAATACAAAATTTGAAAGCAATTCACAACGCAAAGTCTTCCTCTACCAACGACGTAGTTGTTGTTATCAATCGCAAAACTACAAAATTTGAAAGCAATTCACAACGTGCTGAAACCTGACTCCTGACCCCTGACCCCTAAAAGTTGTTATCAATCGCAAAACTACAAAATTTGAAAGCAATTCACAACATAAATGTTTAATTTATCAAATAGTTCAACAATAAAGCAAAAAAATATTTTATAAGTAACAAAGCATAAAAAAGGTTGCCCAGACTTCTGAGCAACCTCTTTCTATATTCTATTAGATGATTAACTTCCTAAGGTATACCAATGTACGCCTATCAAATATTGAAACTCCGCTGAAAACGACAACCGTACGGCAACTACCAGCAGAAAAGTCAATACTGATAAGCCTATCTTCTGGTACGTCTTGCTCACGGTGGCAATGAGCATTCCTAATAAAAAAGCTGCCCCTGTGCTCACAATATAAATCAGAGCTAAACTGAAATGTGCATCAGGCAGACTCCCTGCAATAAGCATTAACCCCGTAAACGGAAGAACAATGCGTAAGGCACTTTGTAGGCATTCTTGGGGTCTCTCTCTTACAAAGAGATAACTCATAATCACTACTCCTGTTAAGTACAAGGGTAGGGTTACCAAATGATCTCCATAGGCTATTGAACTTATAAACAAGTAAAGTGCAATAGCTGAGATAAGTTCTAAAAAGATTTGTACTGACTTTTTCATAATAAAAATGATTAATTATATAGTTATAGTCTTCTAGCGTGGCAAACATTTTAGCAAGATCCTCTTCATTAAAATTGAAAAAAGTGTTCTCTTGATTAAATATTTTAGAATTTTGCGACAAAGTTATAAGATATTCTTTTCTCTGTCAAGTAAGTTGACAAAGTTTAAGATTGTTTTAACTTTTAATTGTAGACTTTGTGTTGTTTTTAACAAATTCTAAATGACAACCTTTAAGAATAAAATGCTAATGCCTTCCTCTCTCTCCTCTGATCACTGCCTCAAACTCCTTAACTAATGCAGGCTGCCGCCCAGCGATATTGTGTCTCTCAGCAGGGTCTACGCTCAGGTCGTAGAGCTGAGGAGCGCCCTCAAAGCCTGTTTCGATGCCTGTCTCCCAAGCCCGTTTCATAGTTTGGGCGGTAGGCTCGATATACTTGTATTTGCCTTTCAGCACTGCCAGCACATTGCGCAGCCCTTCCTGCACCGCATAAGTACGACCCTTCTTGTCCTTACCTACCCACGAAGCCCAATGCGGCTGATGCCATTCACTATCGTCATATAATGCCCGTGCGAGTAGCGCATACGCAGCAGCTCAGGGTTCTCCTTGCCCGTAGGCAGATTGCCTATCTTGTGCTGGTAGTTCACCTCCAAAGGGTCATCAGGGCTAAGGTTCAGCACCCGACCGTTGCGCAAATACACACAAGGCACGCGGTCAGAGGTCGCTGGCATAATAAAGCTCTCGTCAAAGCCAATATCATTAGGCGTATGAGGGATCGGCTTATTCCAATCGATACCGCCCCTATCGCCTAAGCCTAAGTGCCACTTGCCGATGGCAGCCGTAGCGTAGCCCGCCTTCTTAAAAATAGTAGCCACCGTCTGATGCCTCGCAGGGATGAGCGCAAAGGCATCGTTGTTATCAATCGCAAAACTGCAAAATTTGAAAGCAATTCACAACTATAAATTAGCAAATTTGAGAATTAGCCAATTTGAAAATTACCTAAGTTGCTATCAATCATATAGCTACAAAGTTTGAAAGCAGCTCACACTGTTTTTCCTGTCCGTGCGACTCTTACATCACAGAGCTACAAAATTTGAAAGCAATTTACGAAATGTATAAGTAAATAATCTGAACAATAGCACTTGATGGTGGAATGGGCGCCTCTCCCTTTTATGATTTTTATTTGTTTTTTTAGATGATAATTCTTATCTTTGTGCCCTAATTTAAAATTAAAAATTATGGGTATTATCGCAACACTTATTATTGGAGCCATCGCTGGATGGTTAGGAGGCACTATCTACAAAGGTAGTGGATTAGGTCTTATAGGCAATATCATTATTGGTATCCTTGGAAGTGGCGTGGGATATTGGCTTTTAGGAGAGGTGTTTCATATCTCTCTTGGAGGAGGATGGATTGGCGCTATCTTAACAGGAGCTATTGGAGCTATCGTTATTTTATTCTTGATAAATTTGATATTTAAAAAGAAGTAATAAGGAAGAGCTCATATTAAAAATCAAAAAAAGAGGCTGTCCAAAA